>JBCNOX010000015.1:0-22950 GCA_039593645.1 Pseudoduganella sp. | reverse complement strand
ACAGCAGGTTGCCGTTCGGTGCGTACTGCGCTTCCACCACCGAGGTTTGCGGTTTGCCGCCCTGGCTGGCGGAGCGGCTGAACGAAATCGCTTCCAGGAAGTCTTCCTGGCGCGTTGCGTCGAGCTTCGCATACAGCATGTCGAAGGTGACCAGGGAGCCTTGCATCGGGCGCCACTGCACGGCGCCGGTTAGGCCTACGCGATCCTGGTCGTGGGTCAGGCGGCCATAGCGCGGCAGCCGCGGATGGAAGTTGCCAAGGTTGCTGGCCAGGTTATAGGCATCGGTCGCCGCTTGCGACGCAGGCAGGCGCTGCACGCCTTGCGCGGCAGGTCCGCAGGTGGTGGCGGTAGAGTTGGACGGGTTGGCCGCCATACCTTGCGGTGCACACCAGCCGCCGCTCGACGGGCCGTTATCCCAACGCACGGTGGAGAAGCCTTCCTCCAGCAGCTGGCGCTTGGAGAAAGCGCCGGACAGCAGCACGCCCACCTTGCGGTCGGCAAAGGTATCGGACAGCAGGAAGGCGACGCGCGGGTCGGTCTTTTTCGACAGGTCGTTGTATTTGCCCTTGGCTGTAATGGTGGCGTTGAAGCCTTTCAGGTCGAAGGGGCGCATGGTTTGCAGGTCGACGGTAGCGCCCAGCGAACCTTCGTCCACGTCGGCTGAAGAGCTCTTGCGCACGGTCAGCGACGAGAACAATTCGGAGGCGAACACATTGAAGTCGAAGCCGCGCGAGCGGTTGGTTCCGCCGGAACTGTCGGTGCCACCGGTGGTGGCCAGCGCTTCCAGGCCGTTGATGCGCACGCGGGTGAAATCCTGGCCCAGGCCGCGCACCGTGATGCTGCGCCCTTCGCCGGCGTCGCGGTCGATCACCACGCCCGGCACGCGCTGCAGCGATTCGGCCAGGTTGGTGTCCGGGAATTTGCCCATGTCTTCGGCCTTGATGACGTCGACGATGCCGTTGTCTTCGCGCTTTTTGTTCAGCGCCGATTCCAGCGCTGCGCGCAGGCCGGTGACCACCACCTTCATTTCTGGTTCCGCTGCCGGTACGCCCGGTGCGGTGGCCTGCGCGTGGGCCAGGCCCATCGCCAGCGCGGTAACTGAGTAAGTGCCGACGAGACGCAGCGCGAACCTGCGCATGGCCTCGGATTGATCCGTAAACTTCATGCCATCTCCTGTTTTATTATTCCCGCCGGCTCTTGTAATTGGTCAGGCCGGTTGCGGTATTTTATGCTAATAGTTTTGCAATGTGGTCAGTCCAAATGTATTTATTTTTAAAATTGGCCTGTCCACATCAGGCGTCGGCGGAGAATTCGCCGCTATAGCGCTGCCCGCCTATGGTGACATTGTCGAAGACCAGGCCGCGTACGTTGTGCAGAAACCACGGCTGCTTGCTATTGTGTGGCGTGCCGAAGTCGCAGTCGCGGATTGTGACGCGCGTGATCGGAGGGATCGCTGCGCCGGCGGCGCCGTTATAGCTGCTGGCGACGGGGCCGAGCAGCACCATGGCCTGGTAGCAGGACACCTTGCCCTGCGCCGTATTGACGTTGCCGACCTTGAGACCGGATATTTCGATGTCCGATACCTGCGGCGGGCGAGTGCGCACTGCATCGTCTGCCGGCGCGTAGTCGCAATCTATGGTGATGACCGCGCCGGCGCCCGAGGCAACCTGGCCCGATGGCTTCGTGGTGCCAGGCAGCGGCTTATAGAGGCCAGGGCTGGTTTGCACGCCGTTCGGCAGCGTGCAATTGCGCACGTAGAGGTGACGCAGGAAGCCGCCCCGGTTCATATTGGTCTTCAGGCGGATGGCGGTGTTGAGCGCATCGCTGGCCCAGTGCACATTCCGGAACTCGATCTGCTCGGCGTAGACGTGCTCAATGCCGCCGGCCATTTCGCTGCCCAGCGTCACGCCGCCATGGCCGCTGTTCATCACGCAGTTGCGGATCAGGATATTGCGGGTGGGGCCGTAGTGCGTGTCCTTGTTCTTGCCGGCCTTGATTGCGATGCAGTCGTCGCCGTTGTTGAAAGTGCAGCCTTCAACCAGCACCCCGTCGCAGGCTTCGGGATCGAACCCGTCGCTGTTCGGGCCAAGGCTTTCCATGTTCACGTCCTTGAAGTGGACGTTGCGGCTCGCGACCGGGTGGTGCACCCAGAATGGCGCACCCACGATGTGGTAGCCCTGGAGCAGTACGTTTTCGCATTCGATCAGTTCCACCATGCAGGGGCGCAGGAAGTGGCCGTGGCCGAATATGCGTTCCTTGGCTGCGATGCCGGCTTCGGAGAGCGCTGGCAGGTAGCGCGAGTCTGTTTGCCAGCGGTTGCCCGGACCTTCGATCAGGGCCCGTTTTTCCGGCCCGATGTGCGGTGCGCGCCGGGCCAGTGGAGCGTTGTTCGGATTGGGAGCGACTTCGCTGCGCTCGCGGGCTGGCTTGCCGCGGCCTTTCCAGTCCCACCAGCATTCGCCTGGGTTGTTCTCGAATGGGACGCCGCCCTGGCCGTCGAGGATGCTGGTCCAGTCCTCGCCGGTGAGGGCAATGTTGGTCTGGCCGTGGGCGTAGACCAGCGGCGAGAAATTCAGGCAGTCGTTACCTTGCCAGCGGCTGCGAACCAGCTTGCCGTTCTTGCCGCAATCGATGTCGCCGTACCTGGCGTAATCGTCCGGATTGGCGCTGAACACCAGGCGTGCGCCTTTAGCCAGGTGCACGTGAACGTTGGAGCGCAGCACCAGCGGGCCCTTGATATACCACGCGCCTTCCGGAATGATCACGCGGCCGCCACCGGCTTTGTGAGCGGCCGCGATGGCGGCGGTGACAGCGGGGTAGCAGTCATGACTGCCCTTCGCCGGTGTTTGCAGCGTGCCTGGTACGAGTGACGCCACCTGGCCTTGCACGTCGACCAGCTTGCAAGGCCGGGCGCCATATTTCGTCACCAGGAAATCCTGCGCAGGGAAGGCGAGTGGCGTCGCCAAGCGCGCCGCGATCTCGCGCGCCCGCAGCCATGGATCGCCGCCGGCGACTGTGCCCGGGTTTCCGCCCGCGCCAGCGACGGCTGCTGCCGCGCGTGCAAACAATGGCGGCAAAGCGATCAATGCACTGCCGGCGATACCTGCGCGGAGCAAGGCGCGCCGCGTCGTCGCTGTCGGGTCCGTGTCACACCTTGGGGTCACACCCCAGGTGTGACACGGGCTCGGCCGGGAGGTGTCGCGCGGGCCGCTCATTTGCTTGCCGCCAGGGTGGTGCGCACGGGGTTGGCGGTACGGGCGGCGGCGTTGGCGATGTAGGCTTCCCATTGCTCGCGGCTGGTAATCTCGCCGGCGCGGCTCCAGGCGCCGCCGGCGTAGTAGCGCAGCGGCTTGCCTGCGGTGGCTGGCGCGAGAATCAACTCATTCAGCGCATCTTCTGCGAAGCCTTGTGCGGTCGGGACGATGACGGCGGTGCCGAACGCGCCGTTGCTGGCTTGTTCGACCCATTGCAAGAGTACCTTGCCTTCGCGCTTGGTGGATACCTGCGGGCTCTGGCCTTTGTCGCTGGGGTTTTTGTTCAGGCCAACGGCTATGGTGAGCGGCTTGTCGCCAGCGTATGAGAAGGTGGACTCGATCATGTCGAGCTGGTGGCCGGCGTCGACGGTGAAGCGCTTGGTTTCCGTGACCGGCAGGCCGGCGGCATCCCACGCGGCGTAGGACAATTCGAATATTGAACGCACGGGGCCATTGGCCAGTACCTTCCAGCTCGCGTAGTTGTTCGAGACGTACAGCTTGCTGCCATCCCAGACGCCAGTACCGCCGGCGCCGCGCGAGCGGCCGACGTTGTACATGTCCATGCCTTCGCCTTCGTCATGGTGGTAGTGGTCGTGGCCTTTGTTGTACCAGCGGTCGACGATCGGGTAGGGCACGCGCTTGAACCACAGGTCCAGGCCGGACGTCACCAGCACTTCCTTCACCACGCCAGCCGGGGCGGGGGCGGCGAGGGCGGGGCCGTAGGTGCGGTGGCCGATCTTGTCGTTCTCCCAGCCGAAGTCGTCGAGGCGTTCAGGCACGTAGCGGGCGAAGGTCTGCATCGGGAACACCGGCGCCACGCTGTCGATCTTTTCAACCGTGTAGGTGGCGGTTTTCTCGCCGGCCTTGAAGCTGTGCTGGAAAATCAGCTCGCCATAAGCGATGCCGACGTTCTGCGGGTCTTTGGCTTGCGGCGCGACGTTGGTGACCTGGTGCGGCACCACGCGGCCGGCGGCGTCGCGCACGGCAATCTTCTGCACCAGCGCGTGCGGCAGGGCCTTGTTCACCTCCGACCACGGCACCGTCACTGTTTCGGAAGGGCGGGCGATGTCGAGGTCGTGCTGCAGCGTGATGGTCAGTCGCTCTGCCGCACTGGCGGTGATCGCCGGCAGGGCGGCAGCCAATGCGGCAAGGATGCGGATGGTCTTCATGACTGCTCCTCAGTGGTGTTCGCGGTAGTCGGTCTCGCCGCCTTTCGGCAGGTAGTGATAGGTGCGCACGCGGTACTGGATATCGAGTTGGGGATTGGTAATCAGCTTGATCATTTCGGCGCCGGCCAGCAGCATCGGGCCATAACCATGCAGGGCGTGCTTGCTGGTCGGGCGGTTATAGTAGTACACCTGGTCGCCGGCCAGGGTGGTGCCGACGCAAGTGCCTTCCACCTCGCCTTTGTCCGTGACCCTGGTCTGCAGGCCTGCCCAACCGGCTTGTGCGATGGAGCCGTACGGCGCAGGCGGGATCCAGCCCTGGTTGACGGCGTGCGCGATGACGTAGGTGAAGATGGCGGAGGCCGAGGTCTCGAGGAAGGAGTCGTTACGGTCGATCATCTGGTGCCACAGGCCACTGCCGGACTGGCGTTCCGCGATGCCCTTCAGCGACAGGCGCAATTGCGCCAGCACTTTCGGATAGCCGGGATGGTCTTTCGGCAGCACGTCGAGCAGGTCGGACATGGCCAGCACCGCCCAGCCATTGGCGCGCGACCAGTAAAAGTTCGGCGCGTCCTTCATGCCGGCATGCCAGCCGTGCGTGAACAGGTTGACCTGCGGATTGAACAGATAGCCCGACATGTTGAGCACATTCTTCACGGCGTCGTCGTAGTAGGCGCGCTTGCCGGTCATGCGGCCCATCTCGGCCAGCGCCGGTACGCCCATGTACAAATCGTCGCCCCACAGCGATTCGGCCTGCGGGCGTTTGCGGGCCAGGGTGCCGTCCTTCAGGCGGAACTGCTTGTTGGCGACCCAGTCGCTGCAGGTAGCGATCATGTCGGACAGGTCGGGACCAACCTTGGCAGCGCGTGCACGCATCAGGGCTGCGCACATCGAGCCGGAATCATCGAGCGAGCGCGGGTCGAGGAAGCGTGAGAAGCTGTTGGCGCGCTCCAGCTTGAACTGCTTTTCCTGCGCCGTGAAGTAAGGCTTGGTCTCTTTGAAAAAGTTGAAGTGGCGCTCGGTCATCGCGACGAAACCGCGGTCGCCGGTGGCTTCCGCCGCACGCAGCAGGCCGGAATGCACCAGCCCCATTTCGTAGACCTGGATGCCGAAGTCGCCCTGGCTCGGTTCGAAGATGGCATCGGCCACCGGTGTTTTGAGCTCGGTGATTGGTTCGCCGGTTTTTTTGTTGATGATGCGAGTTGGCGTAACGCTGTCCATATACTCGCGCACCTTTCGCAGCGTGCCGGTGATCTCGGCCACTGCCGGCTTCTTGTAGGGCACGGGGTAGGTGCCTTCGCCGGCATCGTTCTGGTTCTTGTTGTCGGGATTGCGGTAAGGGCCTTCCGCCTGGGCCGGACTCAGGGTGAATAGGCATGCCAGTACGGCAGCCAGCAGGGGCGATGTCGGCTTCATGGGTCTCCGGTGCGACGTTTTAAGTGTGGTGAATGTGCGTCATCTGGTCAGGCCATTCTAATTTGGTCAGACCAAACATGCAAGGTGGACTAGCCAATCGTGATTTTTGTGTGGCATACTGCAGACGAAGGCAAGGAACAATGTAAGAACCCAAAGGATTTCTATGACAATTGCACGCTACATCAAGATGCACGAGGCAGACAATGTCGCCATCGTCGTCAATGACGGCGGCTTGCCAGCCGGCTCGGTATTTGCGGACGGCCTGACGCTGCTCGAAGGCGTGCCACAGGGGCATAAGGTCGCGCTGGTCGACCTGGCGCAGGGCGATCCGGTGACGCGCTATAACGTCACCATCGGTTACGCAGACCAGGCGATTCCGCGCGGGTCCTGGGTGTCGGAGAAGGTGCTGCGCATGCCAGGCGCCCGTGCGCTGGACGGCCTGCCGATCGCCACCCGCAGGCCTGCGCCGCTGCCGCCGCTGGAGGGCTATACCTTCCAGGGCTACCGCAACGCTGACGGTTCGGTCGGCACGCGCAACATACTGGCGGTGACCACCACCGTGCAGTGCGTATCGGGTGTGGTCGATCACGCGGTCAGGCGCATCAAGGAAGAACTGCTGCCGCGCTATCCGAATGTGGACGACGTGGTGGGCCTAGAGCATATCTACGGCTGCGGCGTGGCGATCGATGCGCCCGGCGCCGACGTGCCGATCCGCACCCTGCGCAATATCAGCAAGAACCCGAATTTCGGCAACCAGGTGATGGTGGTCAGCCTTGGCTGCGAGAAGCTGCCGCCGACGCGCCTGTTTCCGGCCGGGAGCATCCCGATCGCATCGGCCAACCTCAATTCCGCGGCTGGCGAGCCAGACGTGGTCTGCCTGCAGGATGGCGCGCACGTCGGCTTCAATTCGATGATCGATGCGATCATGCGCACGGCGGAGCATCACCTGAAGGTGCTGAATGCACGCCGGCGTGAAACCGTGCCGGCCTCCGAGCTGGTGGTCGGTGTGCAGTGCGGCGGCAGCGATGCTTTCTCGGGCGTGACGGCCAATCCGGCAGTGGGCTTTGCCACCGACCTGCTGGTGCGTGCCGGCGCCACCGTGATGTTCTCGGAGGTGACCGAGGTGCGCGATGGCATCGACCAGCTCACCGCCCGCGCCGAAACGCCGGAGGTGGCGGCAGCGATGATCCGCGAAATGCAATGGTATGACGATTACCTGAAGCGTGGCGGCGTTGACCGCAGTGCCAACACCACGCCGGGCAACAAGAAGGGCGGCCTGTCCAACATCGTGGAAAAGGCCATGGGTTCGATCGTGAAGTCCGGCTCGGGCGCGATCAATGGCGTGCTGTCGCCGGGCGACAAGCTGACGCGGAAAGGCCTGATCTACGCGGCGACGCCGGCCAGTGACTTCATCTGCGGTACGCTGCAGATGGCGGCGGGCATGAACATCCACGTGTTCACCACCGGCCGCGGTACACCTTACGGCCTGGCTGCGGTACCGGTGATCAAGGTCGCCACCCGCAATGACCTGGCGCAGCGCTGGCATGACCTGATGGACGTGAATGCGGGCCGCATCGCCAGCGGTGAGGCCACCATCGAGGATATCGGCTGGGAGCTGTTCCACCTGATGCTGGATGTGGCGAGCGGCAAGGAAACCTGGGCGGAGCACTGGAAGATCCATAATTCATTGGCGCTGTTCAATCCAGCGCCGGTTACCTGAAGACGGAGTGAGACATGACGCAAATTGGAAAACCATTCAAGCGCATCCTGATGACCGGCGCGGCCGGCGGCCTGGGCAAGGTGCTGCGCGACCGCATCAAGCCGTGGGCGGAGGTGGTGCGCCTGAGTGATATCGCCGGCATGGGAGAGGCTCGCCCGGGCGAGGAGCTGGTGCAATGCGACCTGTCTGACAAGGCGGCGGTGATGAAGCTGATGGAGGGCGTGGACGCGGTGCTGCATTTCGGCGGTATTTCGACTGAAGCGCCGTTCGAGGCGATCATGCAGGCCAATATCCGCGGCGTGGCAAACCTGTACGAGGCAGCCTACAAGCACGGCGTGAAGCGCCTGGTATTCGCCAGCTCGAATCACGCCATCGGTTACTACAAGACTACCGATATGCTGGATGCAAACATGCCGACCCGGCCGGACAGCATGTACGGCATCTCGAAAGTGTTCGGCGAGCAGATGTCGCGCTACTACTACGACCGCTTTGGCATCGAGACCGTTTGCATCCGGATCGGCTCGAGCTTCCCGCAACCGGCCAACAAACGCATGATGTCGACCTACCTGTCCTATGACGACCTCACCGAGCTCCTGCGTTGTTCGCTGTTCGCGCCGCGCGTGGGGCACACCATCGTGTTCGGCATGTCGGACAACGATTCGGTCTGGTGGGATAACCGTTACGCGGCGCACCTGGGGTATCGCCCAAAGGATTCCTCCGCCAAGTTTGCGCACCTGTTCCCGGATACTTGCGAATTCCCGGAAAAGGACGATGTCACCACCATCTACCAGGGCGGTAAATTCCTGCTCGACGGCCCGATGTTCGAATGATTGAGCTGCGCAGTGGCAGCCTGCGGGCGGTGGTGCTGCCTGCTGCGGGCGGCGGCCTGGCGCGGCTTGACTGGTTTGCAGCCCCTGGCTGCGCTGGCGAGCCTGTGCTGCGTCCCGCCCCCGGCGGCGTCGCGCAGCCGCTGCCCGGCCAATTGGCCTGCTTTCCCCTTGTTCCCTGGTCCAACCGGATTGCACCTGGCGGCTTTGAATTCGAAGGCTGCCGCATCACACCCGCGCCAACACGTGAAGACGAGCCTTGCCCGATTCACGGCGATGGCTGGCGCATGCCGTGGCATGTCGAGGCACGCGACGAAAGCAGCGTCGTGCTGTCGCTTTGCCGTCGCAACGGTTCGCCCTTCGCATTCACCGCCCACATGGCTTACACGCTGTCGGGCAGCGCTTTGCGGGTATCGCTCAAGGTCACCAATAACGGCAGGCATCCCTTGCCGTTCGGCCTGGGATTGCACCCGTGGATGCCGGGCCCGGAAGATGCGCGTCTGCGTGCCGTGGCGGATGGCGTATGGCTGTCCGGCGCCGACAAATTGCCGGCCATGCGCACTGCGCTGCCGCCGGCATGGGATTTCGGCGGCAATCTGCCACGGCCCTTGCCGCGTGACGGCGTCGATAACGCTTTTTCCGGCTGGGACGGCAGCGCGCAAATCGACTGGCCGGCGCGCCGCTTGCGGCTGCGCATCAGCGCGGACATGGGCTATTACATCCTTTACGTTCCGCCCGAAAAAGACTTCTTCTGCTTTGAGCCGGTCGACCACCCGATCAACGCGCACAACCTGCCGGGCGGCGCGGCAGCCAACGGGCTTAGCGTGCTGGCGCCTGGGCAGGATTTGCGGCGCACTGTGCGTTTCGCTGTGGAGGAGATGGCGTGAAAATGCTGCAAGCCGCGGCCGGCGCCGCCTGCATTGCGGCCGGGGCGAGTGGCTTGGCTGCCGCCGATGCGCCCTATAACGCCGAAACGACGTATGCCAGGCTGATTGGACAGTATCCCTACATCGCGGTCGCCAGTGCGGAAGCGCCGGCTCCGGTGCGTGTGCTGCGCAAGCTCACCTACGTCCAGCGCGGCGGGCACGCGCTGCAGCTTGACCTTTACCTGCCCGGACCGAATGGCACCGGCCCCGGCACCGCTTTTCCGCTGGCTGTGCTGGTCCACGGAGGCGGATGGCGCAGCGGAAGCCGGCACAATATGGCGCCGCTGGCTGCACGGCTTGCAGCCCGCGGCTTCGCGGCGGCCACGGTCGACTATCGCTTGTCGGGGGAAGCGCAGTATCCGGCTGCAATCGACGACGTCAGGCAAGCCGTGCGCTGGCTGCGCGCAGCGGCGCCGCATTATGGCCTGGACGATCGGCGCATCGCCATCGCAGGCGAATCGGCGGGCGGCCAGATCGCTGCCTTGATTGGCATGACGAATGGCCGCGACGCCTCCAGTATCGTGCAGGCGGTTGTCAACATCGATGGCCTGTCCGACTTCACCTCTGAAGAAGCACGCAAGCACGAGGACGACCCGGCCAAGAACCCGTCCGCAGCTGGAGACTGGCTGGGCGGCCGCTACGCAGAGCAGGAAGCGCGCTGGCGCGATGCATCACCTCTTACTCACGCTGGCGCTGACAGTGCGCCAATATTGTTCATCACCAGCAGTCAGCCGCGCTTCAGCGTTGGCCGGCAGGCGCTGACCGAGCGACTGGCTCAATATCAGATCCCCGCCGAGCACGCGCACCTGCCTGGCACGCCGCATTCGTTCTGGCTGTTCGAACCCTGGCTGACGCCGACCGTCGATATGATTCAGGCTTTCCTTGAGCGCAGGCTTGGGGTGCCGCAACACGAGCGGGCGCCCTGGTCCGCAGACCTCGGCGATGGCCGCTACCGCAACCCGATCCTGCACGCCGACTATTCGGATCCGGACGTGATCCGCGTCGGCAAGCGTTACTACATGACCGCGTCGAGCTTCAGCAACGTGCCTGGACTGCCGTTGCTGGAATCGGACGATATGGTGAACTGGCGGCTGGTCGGCCACGCCCTGCGACGGCTGGTGCCGGAAGAAGCGTTTCGAACTCCGCAGCATGGCAAGGGTGTTTGGGCGCCATGCCTGCGCTACCACGATGGCAAGTTCTGGATCTTCTATCCGGACCCGGATTCCGGTATCTACGTCGTTACCGCCAGAGACTTCACCGGCCCGTGGAGCAAGCCCCGGCTGCTGATGGCAGGCAAAGGCCTCATCGATCCCACGCCGCTGTGGGACGACGATGGCAAGGCATGGCTTCTGCATGGCTGGGCGAAGTCGCGCGCTGGCTTCAACAATGTACTTAGCCTGCGGCCGATGGCGCCAGACGGCAGCCGCATGCTGGACGATGTGAGCCGCGTGGTCATCGACGGCAATACGCTGCCAGGATATAAGACGCTGGAGGGCCCCAAGCTCTATAAGCACAATGGCTGGTACTACGTGTTTGCGCCGGCCGGCGGCGTTGAAACCGGATGGCAATCGGTGTTCCGTTCCCGGAATATCGACGGGCCGTATGAAGCGCGTATGGTGATGGAGCAGGGCGGTTCGACCATCAACGGCCCGCACCAGGGCGCCTGGGTGCGCGCGGAAGATGGGAGCGACTGGTTCTATCACTTCCAGGACAAGCGTGCGTATGGCCGGGTGGTGCACCTGCAGCCCATGCGCTGGCAGGAGGATGGCTGGCCGTTTATCGGCGAGCCATCCGCCAAACCGGGCGTCGGCCAGCCGGTACGCGAGTACGCAAAACCGATAACAAGCCATGGCCCGGCCTGGCCCGCGGTCGGCGACGAGTTTTCGGCTCAGCGTCTTGGGCCGCAATGGCAATGGGTCGCCAATCCGGCACCTGATTGGTACTCGCTGACGGCACGTGCCGGCTTCCTGCGGCTGTACGCACAGCCTGCGCCAGTGCCGACGCGCGGCGAGGGAGGTATCGCGCGGCTGCGCTCCTTGCCTGCTGTGCTGACGCAGAAACCTCCAGCGCCAGTCTTTTCCGCAGTGGCAAAGATCGAACTGCAAGCTGTCGCTGATGGCGACACGGCCGGCCTGGCCATGTACGGCCGAAGCTACGCCTGGCTTGGCCTGCGCCGCGAGCAGGGCCGATTGCGGATGGTGTTCGTGCGTTGCGAGGCAGCGAACGGCCAATGCAAGGAGCAGGAAGAGGCGTCGTCAACGCTGCCGCATGCTTGGTCCGGCTACCTGCGCATGGACGTTGGCGCCGGCGGGCAGACCGCCTTCTCTTACAGCCAGGATGGCGTAAATTTCACGCCTGCCGGCACGCCGTTCACGGCCGCCATGGGCCGCTGGGTCGGCGCTCAAATCGGCATGTTCGCCACAGGTTCGAAAGGCGCGTACGCCGATATCGACTACCTGCGCATTACTCCTTAGACTCAACGAGGCGCGGGGCGGAGCCTGCCAAGGCGGCCGGCACCCGCGTTGGCCATGACGTTCGGCTGCACGTCGGCGGCGGGAAGGGCGGCGAACGCGTAGGGAACGGTCCAGCCGACATCGGCCGCGAAACCGCAATCGGACAGCTCCTTGCCGTTCAACTGCGAGCCGCGATCCAGCACTGCGCCGGGTTCGGACTTGCCGGGATTGCGCAGAACGTCGCCGCAGCCACGGCCGCCTTCGATGTCGTAGGCATTGGCATCGATGATCACGCGCGCATGCCTGGCAATGCCCACGCTGTATTCGTGCGCGTATTGCGCGTGCTTGCGCGATCCCTTGTGAAAGTTATTGAACAAGTGAACCTGCCCAAACCGCACGCGCGGAGCGCGCGCCGTTACGTGCTCGAAGAAGTTGTTCGAGAAGGTCACGCGCAGGTGTCCTGTGTCGCCGGTTGCGCTGTCGCTGGCGCCGACGAGGGTGTTCTTCTCGTGCAGCGCGAAATGGTTGTACGACACCGTGACAAAGTCCGACGCTCCCGTGATATCGAGGGCGCCGTCGTGGCACTGCTTCAGCATGCCGTTCTCTTTCGGCGACAGGCCATCGGTGCGTGGTGCATCGGTGAAGCTGTTATGGTCGATCCAGACGTGGTGCGAGCCGGTGACCGTGATGCCGTCATACTGCGAATTCCAGTTGCCGTGCGCCCCGTCCTGCGGGTCCCATTTCGGATCGGGATCGCAAGGGTTGCTGATTGAGAGATTGCGGATGATGACCTGGCTCACGTTGCCGACCACAATGCCGGCGTTGACGAAGCCAGCGTCTTCGCCAAGCCCGATCAGCGTGGTATTGGATGGCAGCCGAATGAGGCCCGGCCTGGCGCCATCGGCCATGTCGAGGGTGCCGCGAACCTGGATGATGCGCGCCTCGGCTTTGGCGCCCAGCGCGGCCCGCAATTCGGTGGGTGTTCCGACAGTGTGCACGGCGGAGGCATGCGCTGCGGCGCCGCCACGGGTACCGCCTTGCTCGCCAGCCCAGCCGTCTGCTGGCGCATGTTCGCGCGCTGCCTGGCGTGAAGTCGCGGCCGGATCGGTCAGCGGTCCCAGTGCAGGGAACAGGCGCAGCAGTTCGCGCGCCGCCATGTCGCCGAAGAGACGGCCGCCTTTAGGACCCAGGTGGGTAAAGTCGAAGCCAGTGCCCTTGGGCTGGGCCAGCGTGTCGGCTTCCTCTGGTCCCATGGCCTGCACCGCTGCCAGTGAGAGCGCATTCAGGTCCAGCAATGCGACGCCTTCGTTCTGCGCCACCTCGCGCGCCGCTGCCGCCCAAGGCGCCAGGTCATTCCATACGTAGCCGTTGCGGAAACTGCGGCGGGTGAGGGAAGTCACCAGCACCGGCACGCCGCCGGCGGCCTTCACCTCGCCCACATAGCGCGCCAGGTTCGCAGGGTATTCCTTGATCAGGTCCGTCGAGCGGCCAGGTTTGCCCGGCTGGTCGTTGTGGCCGAACTGCATCAGCACATAGGTCTTGCGGAAGCCGGCGCCATCGCGCAGCAGCGATTGCACCTGGTCCCAGCGCCCTTCGGCGCGGAAGGAGCCCGAACTGCGGCCATTCCTGGCGAGGTTGAGGCAGGTGGTGTCAGCCCGCTGGCGCCGGCACAGGTAGTCGCCGTAACCGCCGCCGCTGGCAACAGTCGAATCGCCGACCAGGATGATGCGGTCGGCCGCGTAGGCCGGCAAGCTGGCCGCGCAGGCCAGGGACAAAAGGATGTGGCGCAGCATGAGGCTCCCCTGAAGTTCGCCCCATTCTATTTTGGCCTGACCGCGTAATCAAGTGGTCAGGCCAAAATTATTCAACCACGCGAGAAGGTCTTGGTCACGCGTTCCAGGTGGGCGCGCATGGCCTGCCGCGCACCAGGCGCATCGTGCGCGGCGATGGCCGCCACGATATTGCGATGGTCGTCCAGCGTGTTCTTGCGCAGTTCTTCCGTCTGGAAGTGCTCTTTCAGCTTGTGCCACATGGTGCCGCGCTGGTTCCACAGGGTTTCGACCACCCCCACCAGGGCCGTATTGCCGGTGGCCCGGGCAATCGCCAGGTGGAAGTTGCGGTCGGCCTGCTCGTTGGTGGCGCGGTCGGCGTGATGCTGTTCCATTTCGGCTGCCGCGCGCAGGATGGCGTCGATCGCCGAATCGGTCGCCATCTTCGCTGCGATCGCCGCGACTTCGGATTCAATCAGGCGGCGCGCCGCCAGCACCTCGAAAGGACCAGGGCCGCCTTCGGTCACGTCGGAAGGGGCGGAAGCCTTCTCGCTGACGTACACGCCGGAGCCGCCGCGCACCTCGACGATGCCGGACAGCTCCAGTGCAATCAGCGCTTCGCGCAGCGAAGCGCGGCTGACACTCAGTTTGGCGGACAGGTCGCGTTCGGCTGGCAGGCGGGTGCCGGGCTTGATGTTCTCTTCGCGGATCAGGTCCTGGATCTTGGCGGCGACCACGCGGTACAGCCGTTGTTCGGCTGCTGGATTCGGCTCCGTTGCAACGGTTTTTTTGTTCATGCGGCCAGGGCCTTCTATAGAGGAGTTGGTCGCCCGATTTTAATTTGGCCAGACCAATTTCGCAAGAAAGCCAGGGCTCCCCAACCATGAAGAGATCTCTCATAGGATGTCTGACATCTTTTTCGCATGTATAATCGCGGCATGACTATCCTTCCTCGCAAGCGACACACCCTGGCCCAGGGCGTGGTCGAACAGATCAGCGGCAGCATCAACAGCGGCGTGCTGAAACCCGGCGACAAGCTGCCCACCGAATCGGCCATCATGGAGCAGCATGGCGTCAGCCGCACCGTGGTGCGCGAAGCGATTTCGCACCTGCAGGCGGCTGGCCTGGTGCAGACGCGCCACGGCATTGGTACCTTTGTGCTGGAGAAGCCGCGCAATACCGGCGGGCTTGGCATCGACGCCGAAAGCATCGTCACCGTGCGCGACGTGCTGGCTATCCTTGAACTGCGCATCAGCATGGAGACCGAAACGGCAGGACTGGCGGCAAGCCGCCGCAGCGAAGAGCAGGTGGCTGAACTGGCGCAGGCCCTGGCCGATATGCGCCAGGCGATGGAGCAGGGCCGGGCGTCGGTGGAGGCCGACCGCCGCTTTCACCTGACGATCGCCAAGGCTACCGGCAACCGCTACTTCGTCGACATTCTTGGCCAGCTTGGACAGGCCATCATTCCGCGCGCCCGGGTCAATACCGCCAGCCTGGCGCAGGATCGCCCGGCCGATTACCTGGAACGCGTGCACCGCGAACACGAAGATATCTTCCGCGCCATCCAGCGCCAGGACCCGGAGGCGGCGCGCGCTGCCATGCGTACCCACCTCTCCAACTCGCGCGAACGCCTGCTGCAAGCACAACAACGATTCGAAAACGCAGCATAAAAATGGGGTACGTCCCCATTTTTTCGCTTGCCTTCGTTCACGCTAGGTTGTACGATGACTTACAACTGAGCTCTCGCTCGATTCGTGCAAAAACCACACTTAGGAGTTAACGATGTCGCTGTCACCGCAAGAACTCAAGAAAGTCATGTCGTCCGGCCTGCTGTCCTTCCCGATCACCGACTTTGACGCCGAAGGCAACTTCAACGCCAGGACCTATGCCGAACGCCTGGACTGGCTGGCCCCTTACGGCGCCAGCGCGCTGTTTGCCGCCGGCGGCACCGGCGAGTTCTTCTCGCTGACAGCTCCCGAGTACTCGCAGGTGATCAAGGTCGCCGTTGAGTCCTGCCGCGGCAAGGTGCCGCTGCTGGCCGGCACCGGCGGCCCGACCCGCCAGGCCATCGCGCTGGCGCAGGAAGCGGAACGCCTGGGCGCCGATGGCTTGCTGCTGCTGCCGCACTACCTGACCGAGGCAAGCCAGGAAGGCTTGATCGAACACGTGGCCCAGGTGTGCGAGTCGGTGAAAATCGGGGTGATCGTCTACAACCGCGCCAACTGCCGCCTGAATGCCAACTCGCTGGCCATCCTGGCGGCACGCTGCCCGAACCTGGTCGGCTTCAAGGACGGTGTGGGCGAAATCGAACTGATGGTGCAGATCTACCGCAAGCTCGGTGACCGCTTCTCCTACCTGGGCGGCCTGCCGACTGCGGAAGTGTATGCCGGCGCCTACAAGGCACTGGGCACGCCGGTCTACTCTTCGGCCGTGTTCAATTTCGTGCCGAAGCTGGCGATGGACTTCTACCACGCCACGGCCGCCGGCAATACCGCCGAAACCGATCGCATGCTCGATGAATTCTTCCTGCCATACCTGGACATCCGCAACCGCAAGGCAGGCTACGCGGTATCGATCGTCAAGGCCGGCGCCCGCCTGGTCGGCCATTCGGGCGGTCCCGTGCGCGCCCCGCTGACCGACCTGACCGCGGAAGAGGATGCGATGCTGCTGGCGCTGATCAAGAAGCAGGGTGCCCAATAATGCAGGTCACCGGTGAAATGATCATCGGCCAGCAGTTGGTGCGCGGCGCTGCCGGCAGCATGTTCGCCTTCAATCCGGCGACCAGGCAAAACCTGGATCCGGCGTTCGGCCAGGCGGAATTGTCAGACGTGGAGCGCGCTTGCGCCTTGGCGGAGCAGGCCTTCGACGCTTACCGTGCTACCACTCCGGATGCGCGCGCCGCTTTCCTGGAGGCGGTCGCGAACAATATCGACGCGCTGGGCGCGACCCTGACCGGGCGCGCTATGGCCGAAACCGGCCTGCCCCAGGCGCGGCTGGAAGGGGAGCGTGGCCGCACCGTCAACCAGCTGCGCCTGTTCGCCGAAGTTGTGCGCGACGGCCACTGGCAGCACGCCACGCTGGATTCGGCGCTGCCGCAGCGCACGCCGCCGCGCCCGGACCTGCGCCTGCGCAAGATTGCGATTGGTCCGGTCGCTGTTTTCGGCGCCTCCAATTTCCCGCTGGCGTTCTCGGTCGCTGGCGGCGATACGGCTTCCGCACTGGCAGCCGGCTGCCCGGTTGTGGTGAAGGCGCACGCTGCCCACCCCGGCACGTCCGAGTTGGTGGCGCGCGCCGTGCAGAAGGCTGTCGCGGATTGCGGCATGCCGGAAGGGGTGTTCTCGATGATCCATGGCGATGGCCGCGTGGTTGGCCAGGCGCTGGTTGCGCATCCGTCGATCAAGGCTGTCGGCTTTACCGGTTCGCGCCAGGGCGGCACTGCCCTGATGCGCACTGCGGCGGCGCGCCATGAGCCAATTCCGGTGTATGCCGAGATGAGCAGCATTAATCCGGTCTTCATGCTGCCTGCCGTGCTGGCGGCAAATGCCGAAGCGCTGGGCGCTGCCTTCGTCGAATCGCTGACCATGGGCGTGGGCCAGTTCTGCACCAACCCTGGCCTGGTGATTGGCGTTGCAGGTCCGGACTTCGACCGTTTCGCCGCTGCCGCCGCGGCAGCGCTGCAGGCGAAAGGCGCCGGTACCATGCTGACAGCCGGCATCCACCAAGCCTATGAATCCGGCGTTGCCCGCTTGTCGGAAGCCGCCGGCGTCAGGCAGCTGGCGCTGGGACAGCAGGAGGGCGCTGGCTGCGCCGCGCAGGCAGCCCTGTTCCGCGTCGATGCCGAAACCTTCGCCGCCAGCCAGGTGCTGCAGGAAGAGGTGTTCGGCCCGGCCTCCGTGCTGATCGCCTGCCGCGACGTGGATGAGATGCTGCGCCTTGCCGCCAGCCTTGAGGGCCAGCTGACCGCCACTGTGCATTGCACGGCCGGCGACCATCCGCTGGCTGCGAAGCTGCTGCCGACGCTGGAGCGCAAGGCTGGCCGGGTGCTGTTCAACGGCTTCCCCACCGGCGTCGAAGTGTGCCACGCGATGGTGCACGGCGGCCCGTTCCCGGCTACCTCGGATACGCGTACCACGTCCGTTGGCGCCATGGCTATCGAACGCTTCCTGCGCCCGGTCTGCTACCAGAACGTGCCGGCGGCCTTGCTGCCTGCAGCCCTGCAGGACGATAATCCACTGCGCCTGGCACGCATCGTGGATGGGGAGTTGCGCACGGCAGTTTGATCAAGTAGTACGGCCGGAGGAGACGCCGGCCGCTTTCGACTATAAAAAACCATGAATCAGCCCAACCCGCAAGCCGTCGGCCTGGCTGCCGACCCGGCCGCCGCCATCGGTAAATACCGCTGGACCATCTGTGGCCTGCTGTTCTTCGCCACCACTATCAACTACCTTGACCGCCAGGTGCTGTCGCTGCTGGCGCCTGCGTTGTCGAAGGAATTCGGCTGGTCGAATACCGACTATGCCAACATCGCCGCCGTGTTCCAGTTTGTGTACGCGATTTCGATGCTGTTTGCGGGCCGTGTGATCGACAGGATGGGCACGCGCCGCGCCTTCGTGCTGGCCATTGTGGTGTGGTCGATTGGTGCGATCCTGCATGCCTACTCGGTGGCGATCGGCACCACGCTCTCGAATATTCTCGCCGCAGTCGGCATTGCAGCAGTGCCGGTATCGGTGGCAGGCTTCATGGTGGGGCGCGCTGTGCTGGCGCTGGGCGAGGCCGGCAACTTCCCGGCCGCCATCAAGGCCACTGCCGAATACTTCCCGAAGAAGGAGCGTTCCTTCGCAACCGGCATTTTCAACTCCGGCGCGAATATCGGCGCGATCCTGGCGCCGATTACAGTGCCGCTGATCGCCGAGCTGTGGGGCTGGCAAGCGGCCTTCATCGTGATCGGTGCGATCGGCTTTGTCTGGATGGGCTTCTGGCTGTATTTATACGACTCGCCGTCGCAGCAAAAGCGCTTGACGCGCGCCGAGCTGGATTACATCAACAGCGATGCGGCCGATGCGCCGGCAGCGGCGGCCGGCGCTGCGCCGCGCAAGGCCTCCTGGTTCAAGCTGCTGGCCTATCGCCAGACCTGGGCCTTCACCGTCGGCAAATTCCTGACCGACGGCGTATGGTGGTTCTTCCTTTTCTGGCTGCCGAAATTCATGTCCGCGCAGTACGGCGTGTCGGCTACGGAGATGGTGGTGCCGCTTGCTGTGCTGTATTCGATGACGATGATCGGTTCCATCGGCGGCGGCTGGTTCCCGACCTTCTTCATCAATCGTGGCGCCAGTGTCTATCACGGCCGCATGCGCGCCATGCTGACCATCGCCTTCTTCCCGCTGGCGGTGCTGCTGGCGCAGCCGCTTGGCTACCTCGGCATCTGGATGCCGGTGATCCTGATCGGCATCGGCGCCTCGGCGCACCAGGCCTGGTCGGCCAACCTGTTCACCACCGTGTCCGACATGTTCCCGAAACATAGCGTCGGTTCCGTGGTCGGTATCGGGGGCATGGCCGGTGGCCTGGGCGGCGTGCTGATCACCAAGGTGGCCGGCAAGCTGTTCGACCATTACAACGCGCTGGGCCAGATCCAGACCGGCTACATGATCATGTTCACCTTCTGCGCCCTGGCTTACCTGCTCGCATGGTGCATCATGAAGGTACTGGTGCCGGCGCACAAGGAAATCACTGGCCTCTGATGGAAAAAGTAAGCGGTGTTCATTGCACGGTGGGCGAAAGTCCCACCTGGCACGCAGGCGAGGGCGCCTGGTATTGGGTCGATATTCCGGCGTGCCGCATCTGGCGCCTCGACTACTCCAGCGGCGCCACGCGTTTCTGGGAGGCGCCGGAGATGGTGGCCTGCCTGGCGCCGGCCGCACGCGGCGGCCTCATCGCGGGGATGGAGACTGGCGTCTTCCATCTCTCCCTGCATGAAGACGGCAGCGTTTCGGCCGAACGCCTGGCGGCGCCGCCGGCGTCGGAGCTGGGCGAGGGCATGCGTTTCAACGACGGCCGTTGCGACCGGCAGGGCCGCTTCTGGGCCGGCACCATGTTCATGGATATGGCTGCGGAGCGTGCAGTCGGCCGGCTGTATCGCTACACGGCGCGGGATGGGTTGTCGGCGCCCTTCGTAACCGGCTTGCTGACGCAGAACGGCACTGCGTTCTCGCCTGGCGGCGACGTGATGTACCTGTCCGATTCGCACCCGAAGCGGCGCATGGTGTGGGCTTTCGATTACGACACCGCCAGCGGCACGCCGCACAACCAGCGCATCTTCCTCGACCTTGGCGGGCAGAAGGGCCGTCCCGACGGCGCCGCAATCGACGCCGATGGCTGCTACTGGACCTGCGCCAACGACGGCGGCGTGCTGCAGCGCTACACGCCGGCGGGCGTGCTGGATCGCGAGATCGAACTGCCATTCGCCAAACCATCGATGTGCAGCTTTGGCGGGCCGGACCTGTCCACGCTGCTGGTCACTTCAATCGACCCCGGCAACGTTGCGGACGGCTGGCCGGGCTGCATCCTGCTGTTGCGCCCTGGCGCACAAGGCCTGCCTGAAGTCCCGTGGGCCGCACGATGACATTTGTTGCATTCCTGCGTCATGAAAGTTTTCTTTTTACTAATTGCGATGCATACTTTATATTTTATCAATCAAATAAAGTATGAAACGCTTTGCTTTGCCAGCCATGCTGCTGGCGCTTGCCGCGCCTGCGCATGCCAGCTTCGTTGCGGCCTTTGATGTTACCTCTGCCGTTCACTGGACTGCTGATGAGCAAGGCATTCGCGTTGACTCGGAAGCATTTACGCCTTTTGGCGGCACGTTGCGCTCGAGTTTCACGCCGACGCGCGCATGCAGTAATCGCTACAACTCCAGTTCACACCGGTCGGCCTGTTCCTTTGACGCCGATCAGTCGGGATTGCATTCACCCTACGATTCTGCATACCTTGGCCGCCTGGGAAGTGCGGACCCGAGCAGAGCGCTGTTCACGGTGGACCTCCAGGTAATGAAGGATGGCAGTTATCGAGCCATGTTCGTTTTCCTGACTGGGCATTGGCGCTACAGCGAGGACGCAACGGGTCTCTACGTCGACAGCTTTAACACCAATTACCAGTTCATTTCGTATGGAACAGGCATGGCATGGGACACGGCGCTGGATGCGGCGCTGGCGGATTCACTTTGGCACGGCAACAAGCCAGTCGGTTTTCGGTACCTGACCAGCTGGGAACACAGCAGGGTTGATCCACAGACCCTCGATGAGACGCGGCTTACGGCTGAAGGCTGGGATGGCGGAATGAAGTTCCGGGCAGTGCCGGCGCCTGGCGCGCTGGCCTTGTTCGCCGTTGGCCTCGCCGGCCTTGCCGCCCTGCGCAGGAGGCAGGCGTGAAGTCCCTTGCTGTGCCCGCCATCCTGCTGGCCCTGGCCGGCGCGGCGCACGCCGCGATTGCGACTTCTTTCACCGTCAATTCCGGCAATCATTATGTCCTGAATGATCAGGGCCCCCACGAGGACGGCAAAGTGTTGACGCCTTTTGGCGGTACGCTGCGCTCCGACCTGTCACCGTTGTCCAATTGCCGGAGCACTTACACTGCTACGACGCATACATCGTCCTGTGCTTTCATTGAGATCGATCCGCTGACTGGCGAGGAAGTGGGCTGGGACAGCGAACGCTGGGACGGCACGGTGAATTTGGCTGCCGTCCCTGAGCCTGATGCGCTGACGCTGTTTGCCATAGGGTTGGCTGCCGCGACAGTACTGCGTCGGCGCAAGCAACGCTAAGCGGAACGTCGTCAGGAGCGCAGGAGCTCGCGCACTTCGACTGTACCTCCTGCGTCGTAAGTCGGATTCCCGGCCAGGAACCGCTGTGCCGCTTCGATGCTTTCAGCACGCACGAGGATATAGCCATTCACTCGTGCCGGCGCCGAAGCACTGGTACCGTCTCGCCTGGCCAGCACGCCTGGCCCGATTGCGCTGCCGCCATCGAACTGCCCCGACGCGCGCAGGCTGGACAGGTAGAGCTCCCATCGGGCGCTATCATCGGCCACGTCTGGGGTGGCAGCATCGTCATGCATGAAAAGGATGTAGCCGTTCATTTCATATCCTCCAGTAAACTCCGGTGCTCTGATTGCTCCCTCTGCGCAAGGTCACGGCAGAACGCGGCGCTGGCTTCGTCGGCAGGGTAGCAGGATTCGATGTGCAGTTCTTCCAGCGTGACGTCGCGCGGCGTGCCGAAGGTGGTGATAGTGGAGAAGAAGGCCACGCGCCGGCCGTCGCGCTCGAACACGGTTTCAAGCAGTGGCGCCGGTATCGCACGCAAGTCGCGCTGGCGCCATTTTTCGGGCACGCCGGGGTAGGCGAGGACTTCATGCAGCAGGGCGCGTGCCTTGCTGTCGTTGCGCGCCGTTGCGATCAGCTTGTGCAGGTGAGCCAGCAGGTTGCCGGCGATTTCTTCCCAGTTCACCAGTACCGAACGCAGGTCCTGCGGGTCGAAGGCGTGCCGCAGCATGTTGCGGTGCGGGCTGTCGCGACCGCCCAGCAGCCAGCGGTTCATGCGGATGGCGGCGTCGTTGGCCATCACGATGTCCCAGTGGCGGTTCATCAGGAAGGCAGGGTAGGGTTCCTGTTGCTTGAGCATTGCCTCGATCGCGCGCCGCATCGGCGCCAGCTCGGGGTTGGCCAGCGCGGATTCGGTGTAGCGCGGGGCGTACCCGGCGGAGACCAGCAGCGAATTGCGGTCGCGCAGCGTCATTTCCAGCGTGTCGGCCAGGCGCGCCAGGATGTCACGGCTGGGCTGGGCTTTGCCGGTCTCGATGCAGCTCAGATGGCGCGTGGAGAGGCCGGCCTCCAGCGCCAGGTCCATCTGGCTCAGGCGGCGGGCGGAGCGCCACTCGCGCAGCAGTGCGCCGACATGGGCGATAGGTGGCGTGTTTGCATTCATGTGGCGATAGTAACAAGGTTTGCCGCAGCGTTTCCATGACCTCCGAGGTCATTGCTTCGCGTCGGGGCCGGACCGATCATGCATCCCATCGAAAACCAGTCTTCAAGGAGATGAGCATGATGCGCCGGAACTTTCTGAAATGGGGATTTGCAGCAAGCGCCCTCACCGCAGTGGCTGGCGCGGCGCGCCTTGCCGGGGCTGCGCCGGGTGGCGCTGGCCGGATGTTGACGGCGGCCGATGCCGCACTGCGTGCCGAGGCGGCGCGCGATGCGCGGGCTTGGCTTGTGGCGCGCCGCTTCGTGCCGACCAGCGTCGGCCGCGTGGCAGTGGTTGAGCGTGGCCGCGGCCCGCTGGCGGCCCTGTTCCTGCACGGGCTGCCGCTGAACAGCTTCCAGTGGCGTGGCGCAGTGGCGCGCCTTGCACCGCATCCCCCCTGCATCGCGC
>JBCNOX010000149.1:0-10129 GCA_039593645.1 Pseudoduganella sp. | reverse complement strand
GAACGTGCTGGTGGCGGACGACAACAGCACCAGCCGCAATATGATCGTCCAGCTGCTGCGCGCCTGGGGCTGGGATGCGGACGAAGCCGATACGGGCGAAGCGGCACTGCAGCGCTTCCGCGAGCGATTGGCCGGGCCGCAGCCTTACGACGTGGTGCTGACCGACTGGCACATGCCGGGCTCGGACGGCTATGCCTCCGCGCGCGAGATACGGCGCGCTGCCGAAGGCCATCGCCAGCCCATCGTGGTGACCATCAATGCCTTCGCACGCGGCCAGGTCGACGATATCGCCAGCACGCCGGAAGCAGACGTGGTGCTGGTCAAGCCGATTACCGCTTCAAGCCTGTTCGATGCCATGCACCAGGCGCTGGCCGCGACCGGCGGTGGCGAGGATGCCTCGGCGTCGGCCTCGGCACTGGGCAACCGGCTGCGCGGGGTGCACTTCCTGCTGGTGGAAGACAACCTGCTGAACCAGGCCGTGGCGCGCGGCATCCTGGAACTGGCGGGCGCCACGCTCGACGTGGCGGGCGATGGGCAGCAGGCTGTGGATATCCTGCGAAGCGGCGCCCGCCGCTACGACATCGTGCTGATGGACATGCAGATGCCGGTGCTGGATGGCTTCAGTGCCACGCGCATGATTCGCGATGAACTGAAACTGGACTTGCCGGTGATCGCAATGACCGCCGGCGTGCTCGCCTCGGAACGCCACCGCTGCACCGAGGCCGGCATCACCGACTTCATTGCCAAGCCGGTAGTCATCGAGGAGATGATGGCAGTTATCGAGCGCAACCTGCACCGGCCAGCAAGCCAAACGACCACGGCGAACGACGGCGCCCCGGCAGCTGCGGAACAGGCGCCGTCCGAGCAGGTGTTCAGCATGGACAGCCTGATGCGCGTGATGGGCAAGGACCAGAAAGGCCGGGCGGTCATGTTCAAGATGGTGCGCGGGGCACTGGAAGGCGGCCTGCAGCCGATGGACGACGCCGATGCCGCCGTGCGCGCGGGCCGGCCGGGCGAAGCGGCGCGCATCCTGCATGGCTTGCGTGGCGCTGTCGGCGTGCTGGGGGCAAAGCGGCTGGTCAAGGCCACGCTGGATGCCGAGTCGGCGATCCGGGTCGGCAATCCCGATGACTTGCCGTCCATGCTGGCGGCCGTGCGCTACGAACTGGAGCAAGTCCTGGCGCATGGGCGCCGCTGGCTGGAACAGGAAGACCGCTAGCTTTCGCGCCGGTTCAGGTAGGCGCCTGCCGCCAGGCCGACTGCAAAGGCGGCGTAGACCATCAATAGCGAAGGCCGCGACAGGCGTTCCTCGAATCCGGGCCGCAGGCGGGGCGGCGTTAACTGATAGTCGGTGAAGCAGGCGACAGCGCTGGCCGCCGCCGCTGCGGTGGCCGTGCTGGCGGCTTCCTTCTGGTCGAGCGTCTTGCAGCAGGACTTTTCGAACAGCGCCGCCCAGAACATCGAGGCACCGTGGTGGATCAGGTAGCCCACCAGCGTATGCTTGAGCGAAGGGCGGTCGACCCGCGTGGCCTTGTCGCCCCAGAGCCAGTGGCTGATGGCATTGACGCCTGCAAACATGCTGCCGGTTTCGCGCTTGCCGCACACGGCCAGCGCCAGCGTCGAAGCAAGGCTGGCCAAGGCGCCAGGCAACACGCTTTGCTTGAGCGCTTTGCTCCAAGTGTCCATGGCGATTCTCCCTTTTCGTGTAATGTCCGGGGACGGGAGGAGAAGCCGATGCGGGTGCTGCTGACCGGTGCTACAGGGTTTATCGGGTCGCATGTAGCGGCGGCCTTGCTGGCGCGCGGTCATGAAGTCATTGCTGCCGGGCGGCATCCCGGCCGTGATCCCCGCATGGGCTTTGTTCCTGCCGACTTCGCCCACGATACCGAAAAAGCTGAGTGGGTGGCGCGCCTCAAGGGGGTGCATGTTGTGGTCAACGCGGTGGGAGTATTCCGTTCGCGCCGCCATGCCTCGTTTGCGACTGTGCATGATGCAGCGCCGCGCGCCCTGTTTGCGGCTTGCGCGGAGGCAGGTGTGCGTTATGTAGTGCAGGTGTCCGCGCTGGGGGCAGACGCCGGCGCGCAGTCGGCTTTTCATTTGAGCAAGAAGGCTGCGGACGATGCCTTGGCGGCCCTGCCCGTCGATGGGTGCATCGTGCAGCCATCCCTGGTTTATGGCGCGGACGGCGCCAGTGCGCGCATGTTCCGCATGCTCGCCACCATGCCAGTAGCCGTGCAGTTGGGCAGCACGCCGCAGATGGTGCAGCCGGTGCACATCGATGACGTCACGGCCGCTATTGTTGCGCTTGTCGAGCAGGCCGAGATCGTGGCCCACCGGAGCACGAGCAGCGGGGTACGGCGATTGCCATTGGTGGGACCCGACGCGATGCCGTTTGTCGACTATTTGCGCTCGCTGCGGGCGTCGATGGGACTGGGCGGGCGGCGCTGGCCATTGCTACGCTTGCCGGACTGGATGGCGCGCGGGCTGGCGTGGGTTGGCGGCATCCTGCCGGGCAGTCCCCTTGATCGCGACGCGCTGGACATGCTGGCGCGCGGCAATACCGCCGATGCCGCGCCGATCGCCGCGCTGCTGGGCCGCCAGCCGCGGGCGGTACGCGACTTCATTACGCAGCCGGAAGCGACACGCAGCCAGGCGCAACTCGGCTGGCTGCTTCCTTTGCTGCGCCTGAGCATCGCCGCCGTATGGATCTGGACCGCCATCGTATCCGCCGGCCTGTACCCGGTTGCTGACAGCTATGCGCTGCTGCTCCGTACAGGTGTGCCAGCCGCGCTGGCGCCATTGATGCTCTATGGCGCATCCGCGCTCGACCTGGCCTTTGGCATAGCAACCCTGGCGTGGCCGCGCCGCAGCCGCCGCTGGTTGTGGCTCGCGCAGATCGCCCTGATTGCCTTCTACAGCGTCGTGATTGCCTGGCGTTTGCCCGAATTCCTGCTCCACCCCTACGGCCCAATCAGCAAGAACCTCCCCATGCTGGCCGCGCTGTGGATGCTTTACGAACTGGAGAAACCCTCATGGAATACCTGATCGTCAAATGGCTGCACATCCTCTCCTCAACCCTGCTGTTCGGCACGGGCATCGGCTCGGCGTGGTACCTGCTGTTCGCGGTGATCAGCAAGAACGTGCAGGCGATCGCCGTGGTCACCCGCATCCTGGTGATCGCCGACTGGCTGTTCACCGGCGTCACCATGATCGCCCAGCCTGCGACCGGCTTTTACCTGATCCACCTGGCCGGCTTCCCCATGCAAACGCCATGGATCAAATGGTCTGTCGTGCTGTTCGTGATTGCCTTGCTGTGCTGGCTGCCCGTGGTCTGGCTGCAGGTCAAGATGCGCGACCTTGCCGCCAAAGCCATGCAGCAGGCCGCGCCGTTGCCAGGCCAGTTCTGGCGCTACTTCCGCGCCTGGGTCATGCTCGGGATTCCGGCATTCTTCGCCTTCATCGCCGTGTTCTACTTGATGGTCGTGAAGCCGGCCTGGGGATGAATCGTCTGGCCGCGCTCCAGCATGGCCACAAAATCGTTGATGCGCTTCGCGCGTGTCTCAGCCCGTTTTGCCTGGTGTGTACGGAACAGGATCGCATAGCGATTTTGCGAGCTGAGGGCGGCAAAGTTGGCGCGAGCCTTTGCGCTTGCATCCAGCGCCTTCTGTAAGTCCGCTGGCACGTCCGCCGCGCTCCATGAGTCATACGCCGCCTCCCAGCGGCCATCCTGCCTGGCGCGTTCGACTTCGGCCAGTCCGGCAGGCTGCATCAAGCCTTTTTCCATCAGCGCCGCCACTTTTTCCCGGTTAATCTTGGACCAGATGCTGCGTTTGGCGCGCGGCGTGAATTTCTGCAGCCAGTATTGCTCGTCGATGCTCTTCTTTTGCCCATCGATCCAGCCAAAACATAGCGCAGCATCCAGCGCCTCGGGATACTGCACCGACGATTCCGGCGCGTCCTTCTTAGCGATCTTCATCCAGATGCCCGGCGAGGTGGCGTGCTGCTTCTGCAGCCAGTTCCACCACGCCTTGCCGTTGGCGAACAGGCGCTGTTCCAGTTCCGGTTTGGTGCTGCTCATAGTTTGACCTTTCGTGCGACTTCGACAAATGCCTTCGCGGCCGGCGAGGCTTGCGCCAGGTTACGCAGAGCCAGGCCGACGCGGCGCCGCACTGGCGGGGAAAATGGCCGCACGGCGATATGCGGGTGGCTTGAGGCCAGGTCGACCGGCAGCGCCAGCTCCGCCATGCCGGAAACGCCATTGCCGCGCCCCACCATGCCCAGCACGGTCAGCACCTGCGACATGCGGTAGCGCACCTGCGGACACAGGCCCTGGGCGGCGAACAATGGCTCGATCAGGGTAGAGCAGCCGGCATCGGGCATGATAAAGGGCTCATTCGCCAGGTCGTGCGCGCTGACCGACTTCTTGGCCGCCAGCCTATGGCCGGCCGGCAGCAGCGCCACCATCTGGTCCTCCACCAGGTCCACTGTGTCGAAACGCTCATCGGGCTGCTGGATAAAGCCGATATCGACACGGCGGTCGAGAATCCATTGCAGGGTGTCGTCGTCGGTACCTTCGTCGATGCGTACCTCGATGCCAGGGTAGCGCTTCTGGAAAACGTCGAGGATGGCGGGGATCAGCTTGAGCGAGGAGGTGGGACCGAAAGAGCCGATGCGCAGCAGCCCCTTGTTCAGGCCACTGGCCGCAGACACCTCCTGCCGCATCGATTCCGCCAGGCCGAGGATTTCTCGGGCCCGTACCAGCAGCCGCTGACCCAGTTCCGTCACGTCCGCCGTCGCCCCCTGGCGCTCGATCAGCTGCACGCCAAGTTCGCCCTCCAGCGATTTGATGGCGTGCGAAATGGCGGACTGGCTTACACCCAGGCGCATGGCGGCGGCAGTGAAGCCGCGCAATTCGGCCACCAGGGCAAAGATCTCCAACTGCGTGAATGTCATGGGTTCCTCATGAGTTTTTCCTCATTTTTCTATGAGCAAGGATTAGCATTAATGTATAACCTCCTTCACTGACACGCAAGGCCCACTGCCATGATCTACCTGAAACTGATCGCCTGCACCCTGATCTGGGGCGGCACCTTCATCGCTGGCCATATTGTCTCGAATGCACTGCCGCCGCTGACGGCAGCCGCCATCCGATTCTCCATCGCGGCGGCGCTGCTGCTGGTCCTGGCCTGGAAGCGCGAGGGTGGCCTGCCGAAACTCTCGATGCAGCAGCTTGGCGCTACGGCCGCGTTGGGCCTGACCGGCATTTTCCTGTACAACTTCTGCTTCTTCTCCGCGCTCGGCAAGATGGAAGCCAGCCGCTCGGCCCTGTTCATTGCGATGAACCCGATCGTGACCGCGCTGGCCGCAGCCGCAGTGCTCGGCGAACGCCTGAACTGGAAGAAGTGGGCGGGCATCGGCATCGCCTTCGTTGGCGCCACCGTGCTGATTACGCGCGGCGAGCCGATGTCGGCGCTGCAGGACATCAGCCAGTCGATCGGCGTCGGTGAATTGATGATGCTGGGCGCGGCCTCGTGCTGGGCGGCCTACACCCTGGTCGGCCGCGCCGCGCTGAAAGGCCTGTCGCCGATCGCCGCCACTACCTACGCCTCGCTGTGGGGCCTGGGCTTCCTGCTGATCACGGCTTCGCGCGAACTGCCGGACGTGGCGTGGGCTTCGCTGGGCTGGCAGGTATGGGCGTCCGTCACCTACCTGGGCGCCTTCGGCACGGTGGTGGCTTTCGTGTGGTGGTATGAAGGCGTGAAAGCAATCGGCCCGGCACGCACTGCGGTGTTCAACAACCTGGTACCGGTGTTCGGTGTGTCACTCGCCGCGCTGATGCTGGGCGAGCAGGTGATGGCTTCGATGATTGCCGGCGGCCTGCTGGTGGCCACCGGCGTGACGATCACCAACCGGTAATCAGGCGTAGCGCAGCACGTCGCCCAGCGGGCGGCGCGGCTTTTGCGGCCAGTTGCCCTGGGTGGCGTAGCCGACGGCGACCAGCATCACCGGCACTTCGTCAGCGCCCAGCCCGAAGGCGGCTTGCACGGCTTCAGCGTCGAATCCGGTCATGGCGCAGCTTGAAAGACCCATGCCTTCGGCGGCGAGGATCATGGTCATCGCCGCCAGCGAGGCGGAGCGCAGGGCTTCATCGCGCTGGGCGCGCTCGTCGCCGTTCATCAAGCCTTGCGCCATGCGGGTCCAGCTATCGACAACGGGCTGGATAAGTATGCCTTTATCCACAGCCGGTTTCAGCGCAGCCGCGACCTGATCCTGCGCCCTCAGGGTGCCGCTGATGATAAAGGTCACCGGCGCGTCCACAACTTTCTGCTGGCCAAAGGACAGTTCGCGCAATTTCTCGCGCGCCTCCGGCGAGCGTACGGCGACGAACTGCCAGTTCTGCACGTTGAAAGCCGAAGGCGCCAGCGTCGCCAGGCGTGCCAGTTCCGCCACCTGTTCATCGCTGACCGGCGCCGCCGGGTCGAAATAGTTGGCCGAAACGCGGGATTCGATCAGGTCTTTGATTGGCTTGTTCATTATTTGGCCTCCTGCAGTTTGAGTTGGAGTGTCAGCACGCTGCCCAGCACCACCGCCAGGCCGAACATTGCGGTGCCGCCCAGCTTCTGGCCGAGCAGTGCCCAGCCCAGCACCACAGCGGTGGCAGGGCTCAGCAAGCCAAGCGAGGACACGGCAACCGGCGACAGGCGGCTCAGGCCACGGAACCACAGCAGGTAGGCTACCAGGGCGCCCACGAAGGTCAGGTAGGCGTAGCCCAGGATTTCGCTGGTGGCCAGCGAGGCAGGCAGCGGAGGGTCGGCCAGCAGCGCCAGCGGCGTGAGCATCAGGCCACCCAGCAGCAGCTGCCAGCCGGCCAGTTCGGCCACCGGCAAACCGGTCTTCCAGCGGCGCGCGAGCCAGGTGCCGACGGCCATGCTCAGGGCGCCAGCCAGGGCTGCGGCAACGCCGAGGGCATCCCAGCGGGCGGTTGGCGACAGCAGCAGGGCGGCCATGCCGGCCACGCCGACCGCTGCGGCGCCGAGTGCCGCCCACTGCGGCCGGCGTCCGTCCCAACCCCAGGCCAGGCCCATGATCACGATTGGCTGGATCGCACCCAGCACGGCAGCCAGGCCGCCTGGCAGGCGGTAAGCGGCAACAAACAGCAAGGCCTGGAAAGCGCCGATGTTCAGCGCAGCCAGTACGGCAACGCGCCACCACAAGTGGCGGGCCAGCATGCGGCCGGCGAACAGCACCAGCAGCAGGCCAGCCGGCAGGGCGCGCACGGCGGCGGCAGTGAAGGGTCGCCCGTCGGGCAAGATTTCAGTGGCGACGATATAGGTGGAACCCCAGATGACGGGGGCCAGCGCGGTAATCGCGGTATCGGCAAAGGGGAATTTTTTCATGGCTGCAAAAGTATCTTGAAGTCGAGATAAATCGAAGTATAGCAAATTATCTTGAAATCGAGATAAATTGTTATAATCGTCCCGATAGCTAACCTGGAGACGGCTGTGGATAAAGTGGATTTAATCCTGGAGCAATGGGCACGCGAGATGCCCGCCATGGATGTAGGACCGATGGGCGTGATCGGGCGGCTGAACCGCTGCGCGGCGCTGATGCGGCGCCGGCTCGATGCGACTTTCGAGCAATTCGGTCTCAGTAACTGGGAATTCGACGTGCTGGCGACGCTGCGCCGTGCGGGCGCGCCTCACCAGCTGGCGCCAACCGCCCTGTTTTCACAGCTGATGGTGACGTCCGGGACGATGACCCACCGCCTGCAACGGCTGGAGGCCCAGGGCTGGGTGACGCGCGCGCCGAATCCGGCCGATGCGCGCAGCATGCTGGTGCAGCTCAGCCCCGCAGGGCTGGAGCTGATCGAACGCGCCGTCCTGGCGCACGTGGCAAATGAGAAGAACATCATCGCCCCGCTGGGGGCCGACGGCGCAGCCGAACTGGATGCCCAGCTGCGCAAGCTGCTGGCAATACTGGAGGCTAGGCAGGAGCCGTGAAAGCTCCAACCTGGGCGCCGATCCGCGCGCCCATGGCTTCGCCTAGCGCCTGCAAGCCGCTCAGCGGGCGGACCATCACTTCGAAGTCGACAATCTTGCCCGCGTCATTGAAGCGAATGAAGTCGATGCCCTTGAGCTGCTTGTCACCGACATTGGCACTGAACTCCAGCACCACGCTCAAGCCGTCGTCGCTCGCCAACTGGCGATGATAGGCGAAGTTCTCGAACACCTGGTAAGCGGTGTTCAGGACCAGCACCACCGCCTGCCGGCTGGCATACGGCTTGTTGGCAACCGGCGAGCGGAACACCGCATCCGCATCGACGATGGAGGGCAGGGTGGACAAATCGCCGCTGGTGATCATCTTGTGCCAGCGTTCGAGCGATTCCGCAACGGCCGGTTGAAGCTGCATGGGCTTGCTCCTTAAATGGCGGCAGCCAGTCGGGTGCCTTGGTTGATAGCGCGTTTCGCATCCAGTTCGGCGGCCACGTCGGCGCCGCCGATCAGGTGTACTTTGCAGCCCGCGTCGAGCAGGCCTTGCTGCAGCTCGCGCAGCGGCTCCTGGCCGGCGCAAACAATCACATTATCCACAGGCAGCACGTGCTGCTGGCCTTCCACGGTCACGTGCAGGCCGGCGTCGTCGATGCGGTCGTAGCTGACGCCCGACTGCATGTTGACGCGCTTGGCCTTCAGGCCGGTGCGGTGGATCCAGCCGGTGGTCTTGCCCAGGCCATCGCCAACCTTGCTGGTCTTGCGCTGCAGCAGGTGAACCTTGCGCGGCGATGCTTCCACCTCTGGAGCGCGGATACCGCCGCGGTCCTTGTACTGGTTGTCGATGCCCCACTCGGCGTAGAACTTCTCCGGCACCAGGCTGGCGCTCTTGCCTTCATGGGTCAGGTATTCGGAAACGTCGAAGCCAATGCCGCCAGCCCCGATCACGGCTACGTTCTTGCCCACCGGCGCGCCGTCGCGCAGCACCTGCAGGTAGCCCAGCGCCTTCGGATGGTCGATGCCATCGATGGCCGGGGTGCGCGGAGTGACGCCGGTTGCCAGCACCACCTCGTCGAAACCGTCGGCTGCCAGGCCGGCCGCGTCGACGCGGGTATTCAGGTGCAGCTTGACGCCGGTCAGCTCGATCTGGCGGCCGAAGTAGCGCAGGGTTTCGTTGAATTCTTCCTTGCCCGGCACTTTCTTTGCCACGTTGAACTGGCCGCCGATTTCGCTGCCGGCGTCGAACAGGGTCACGTCATGGCCGCGCGCGGCAGCGGTGGTGGCGAAGCTCAGGCCCGCAGGACCGGCGCCGACCACGGCGATGCGCTTGGCTTGCTGCGCCGGAGCGATGACGAGTTCCGTTTCATGGCAGGCACGCGGGTTCACCAGGCAGGAAGTGATCTTGCCGGAGAAGGTATGGTCCAGGCAGGCCTGGTTGCAGCCGATGCAGGTATTGATTTCGTCGGCGCGGTCTTCGCGCGCTTTCTGCATGAAAAAGGCGTCGGCCAGGAAAGGGCGCGCCATCGACACCATGTCGGCGCCGCCATCGGCCAGGATGCCCTCGGCCACTTCCGGAGTATTGATACGGTTGGTCGCCACCAGCGGGATGCCGACCTTGCCCATCAGGTTTTTGGTGACCCAGGCGAAACCAGCGCGCGGCACCTTGGTGGCGATGGTCGGGATACGCGCTTCGTGCCAGCCGATGCCGGTGTTGAGGATGGTGGCGCCGGCTTTTTCGACTGTCTGCGCCAGCTGCACCACTTCCTCCAGCGTGGAGCCGCCTTCCACCAGGTCCAGCATGGACAGGCGGTAGATGATGATGAAGTCCTTGCCCACGCGCTCGCGCACCTTGCGCACGATTTCAACCGGGAAGCGCATGCGGTTTTCGTAGCTGCCGCCCCATTCGTCGGTGCGCTGGTTGGTGCGGGCGGCGATGAATTCGTTGATCAGGTAGCCTTCGGAGCCCATGATTTCCACGCCATCGTAACCGGCTTCGCGCGCCAGCACGGCGCACTGGGCGTAGTCCTCGATGGTCTGCGCCACTTCTTCGGTGCTCAGTTCGTGCGGGGTGAACTGGTTGATCGGCGCCTTGATCGCGCTCGGGCCCACCAGTTTCGGATGGTAGGCATAGCGGCCGAAGT
>JBCNOX010000148.1:0-10233 GCA_039593645.1 Pseudoduganella sp. | reverse complement strand
TGCGGAGCAAGCCGCTGGCCATTTCCGGCGGCGCGAAGCCGGCCAGGAAATTGCCCATGCTGCGCATGGCTTCAAGCGTGAACAGGTCGCCCAGCTTGAGCGACAGGGTGGCAAAGCTGGCCACCACCAGCGCAAGCAGCGCGGCGCCGAACAACCAGCCGGACCAGTTGCGCGCGGGGGGAGGTGGCATGTGACTCATCCCAGCCTCCGTCGCAAATATTTGGACACCATGTCGGCGCAGGCAACCAGCAGCACGAACACGATCAGCATGGTCGACACTTCGCCGCCAGCGAGCATTTTGGTCGATTCGTCCATGCGCTGTCCCAGGCCGCCGGCGCCGACGAAGCCCATGATCACCGAACCGCGGATCGCACACTCCCAGCGATAAACCGTGTACGACACCAGCTCGGATGCCGCTTCCGGCAGGGCGCCATACAGCAGGGCAGCCAGGCGCCCGCTGCCATTCTGCAGCAGTGCGTCGCTGGCATGATGGTCGGTGGACTCGAGGATTTCGGCATACACCTTGCCGAGCATGCCGGCATAGGTCAGGGCGATGGCCAGCACGCCGGCGGTGGGCCCCAGGCTGAAGATGCGCACGAACAGCAGCGCCCACACCAGTTCCGGTACGCTGCGCAGCAGTACCAGCAGCCAGCGCACCAGCTGGCGAACGATGCGCGGGAAGGCCGCGATGCGGCCGGTGCCGATGCGCGAAATCGACATGCGTTCGGTGACAATCAGCGTGGCGGGTATCGCGCCCAGCAGTGCAAGGGTCAGGCCGCACGTGGCGATCGCCACTGTCTTCCATGCTTCACGCGCCACCATGGCGAGGAAGTCCGTGTCATGGGCTGGTGTGAAGAAGTCGGACAGGAAGCGCCAGGTGGCCTGCAGGCTTTGCGAGTCGAGCAGCGTCCAGGGATAGAACTCGGTCGCCACCACCAGTGGCCAAAGCAGCACCACGCCGACGGCAATTGCCGCCAGGCGCTGGCGCCACGCAGGGTCGGGATGGTGGGGTGAGAGGGGGGCGGCGGGAACGTTATGCATCGCTTACAGGCACGCCCCAACGGCAAGCTTGGCGGCCAGCTGGTCCGGTTGCGGTGAATTGGCCGGTGGCAGTTCGCCGAGATAAAGCTCATCAATCATGGCTTGCGTGACCTGCTCGCGCGGCAGGTCGAAAACGACGCGACCATTCTTCAACGCCACGATGCGCGGGAAATGCGCCAGCGCCAGGTCCACCTGGTGCAGGCTGCACACGAGCAGCGCGTTGCGCTCCCGCGCTTCCTGCTGCAGGGTATTCAGGGTCAGTTGCGACAGCGCCGGATCGAGAGCGGACAGCGGTTCGTCGACCAGCAATGCCTGCGCCGAAGACAGCAGCAGGCGCGCCAGGCCGCAGCGCTGGCGCTCGCCGCCGGACAGGCGATCGACCCGCGAGTACAGCTTCTCGCCCAGATTGAAACGGGACAGCGCGCGGAACGCCGCTTCCGGATCAGCGGGCTTGAACAGTGAAAGCAGCGCCTGGCTCAGGCTCCAGTGCGGCAGCCGCGCGGCCAGCACGGCAGTCACGACGCGCTGGCGCGGCGGCAGCGGCGGCGTCTGCGGCGCCAGGAACAGGCGCGCACGCATGGCGTGGCGGCCGGCATCGGTCAGTTGCCATGGATCGGTGCCAAAGGCTTTGAACGCGCCGCTATCAGGACGATGGGCGCATGCCAGGGTGGCGAGCAGGGTGGTCTTGCCGGCGCCCGAAGGGCCGATCAGTGCCACCTGCTCGCCAGGCTCGAAGTTCAGCGTGATGTCTTGCAGCGCAAGGCCGCGCGTGCCGCCGGCGTGGCGGACCGCGAGGCCTTGCAACTCGTACCAGGCAGAAGACATTGATTACTTCAGCAGGCCGGCGTTCTTCGCAGCCGCTTCGATATTGACGTAGTTGGCAGTCTTGGTCGGGATGAACTTCGACGCACGCTGCAGGTCCAGGATCGCCTTGTCTTCAGGCTTGCCGCTGTCCAGCGCCAGGAAGGCATCGGTGATCTTCTTCTTCAGCGCGTCCGGCATGTCGGAACGGACGGTCCAGTTGTAGTCGTAATAGGCCGGGGTCGTGTAGAACACGTGCACCACGGCAGGATCGACCTTCTTCTGCTCGTTCAGCTTTTCCCAAACCGAAATATTCAGTGCGCCGGCATCGACCTTACCGCCGGCCACGGCTGCCACGGTGGCGTCATGCGCGCCGGAGAAGGAGATGCGTTTCAGGTCGGTGTCAGGATCAATCCTGGCTGCCAGCAGGAAGGAGCGCGGCATCAGGTGGCCCGAAGTCGAGGACTCGGAACCGAAGCTCAGGGTCTTGCCTTTCAGGTCGGCCAGCGAATTGATCGATTTGCTGGTGGTGACGAAGACGGAGCGGAATTTTTCATCCTCCACGCGCTGCACCAGCGGCACGACCTTGCCCTTGCTCATGTGATTGGCCTGGACGAAGGTGAAACCGCCGAACCAGACCATGTCCAGTTTGCTGTTGACCAAGCCTTCCACCGAAGCGGCGTAATCGGTCACCGGGGTGAACTCCACTTTCATGGCCAGCTTCTTCTCGAGGTATTCGCCGAGGGGCTTGAATTTGCGCTGCAGCTCGGTCGGAGCTTCATCTGGAATGGCGGAAACGCGCAGGACTTGCTGGGCTTGAGCGCCGGCAGCGGCGAAGAGCACACCGGCTGCAAACAGGGCCGATTGAATGGTGCGGAGGGAGAAGATGGACATGAATGATCCTATTTTATGTGAATGACGAGCCGCACTCCTCACGTGAGGGTCCGGTACCTGGTCTTGGATATTCAGCTATGATAGCAAAAATGTCCCTGGAGCCTGAGCCATGACCTTGTCACGCACGGCTGCGATACGCCTGGTCGCACCGGAAACGAGCAGTGTGTTGTCCCCCAGAACCGGCCACGGCGACGCGGCCACCATTGCAGAGATCAGCGCCGGACTGCTGGCGCCGCAAGCTTCCACCTCGCCAAAATATTTCTACGACAGCCTCGGCTCGCACCTGTTCGAGGCCATCTGCGAGCTGCCCGAGTACTACCCGACGCGGACTGAAGCGGCGATCTTCGCCCGCCACGGCGCGGACATGGCGGCCCGCATCGGTCCCGGCATGACCCTGATCGACTTGGGCGCCGGCAATTGCGCCAAGGCCGCCAGCCTGTTCCCCTTATTGCAGCCAAGCCAGTACGTGCCGGTCGATATCGCCGGCGATTTCCTGCAGCAGGCTGCCGCGCAGCTGCGCCAGCGTTTCCCCATTATCGAGATCACGCCGCTGGTCACCGACCTGTCGCGGCCGCTGGTGTTGCCGCCATCCGTGCCGGCCGCGCGTCGCCAGTTCTTCTATCCCGGTTCATCGATCGGCAACTTCACGCCGCATGACGCGGTGGCCTTCCTGCGCCAGGTGCGCGAGAACGTTGGCGCCGACGGCGGCCTGCTGATCGGCGTCGACCTGGTCAAGGACCCGGCGGTGCTGGACGCGGCCTACGACGACGCGATCGGCGTGACCGCAGCCTTCAACCTGAACCTGCTGCGCCACCTGAACCACCTGGCCGGCGCCGATTTCGAACCGGCGCAGTGGCGCCACGTCGCCTTCTTCAATGACGCGGAAAGCCGGATCGAGATGCACCTTGAAGCACGCAGCGCACTGACCGTGCACTGGTGTGGCGGCGAGCGCAGTTTCGCGCAGGGCGAGCGGATTCATACCGAGAACAGCTACAAGTACACGCCGGAAAGTTTCCGCAGCCTGCTGTGGGAGGCTGGCTTCCGCGTCGATGGCACCTGGACGGATGATGCACACTGGTTCGCAGTGATGCACGCCGCAGCGGTCTATGCGTGACGCCAACCCCTGGACCGAGCGTTACGCGCAAGTGCGCGCGGCAACCATGGCGTTGGCCCAGCCACTGTCCGACGAGGATTGCGGCGCGCAGTCGATGCCGGATGCCAGCCCGGTCAAGTGGCATCTGGCCCATACCACCTGGTTCTTCGAAACCTTTATCCTCGAGCGCTACGAGCCGGACTTCCAGCCATTCCATCCGGCATTCCGGGTGCTGTTCAATTCCTATTACAACGGAGTTGGCGACAAACATCCACGGCCGCAGCGCGGCTTGCTGACGCGGCCATCGATGGCTGAAGTGCGCGCCTATCGCGCCAATGTCGATGCCCGCATCGCTGCGCTGGCGTTGCGGCACGCCGCCACCGACGCCCGCCTGGCAGGGCTGCTGACGCTTGGCCTGCAACATGAACAGCAGCACCAGGAACTGATCCTCACCGACCTCAAGCACCTGCTGGCGCAGAACCCGATGGCGCCGGCCTACCTACCGTCCGCCGGCCCCGCCACGCCGGCCGCAGTGCGGCAAGACTGGCTGTGCTTCGCAGGCGGAGTGCAGGAAATCGGCCACCATGGCGACGGCTTCTGCTTCGATAATGAGCTGCCGCGCCACAAGGTTTATATCGCGCCGTTCGAGTTGTCCTCGCGGCTGGTAACGAATGCCGAATATCTTGCCTTCATCGAAGCCGGCGGCTACCGCGACCCCAGCCTGTGGCTGGCGGAAGGCTGGGACTGGATTCGCGCCCAGGGAATTGAAGCGCCGCTGTACTGGCGTCGTGGAGAGGAGGGCGCAGGCTGGAGCGCGTTCACGCTGCATGGCCAGCAGCCGCTGGACCTGGATTCACCAGTCACCCATATCTCCCTGTTCGAAGCCGACGCCTACGCCCACTGGTCAGGCGCACGCCTGCCGACCGAAGCGGAATGGGAGTACGCCGCCAGCGCCGGTGCAGCGGCGCAAATGTTTGGCCACAGTTGGCAATGGACCAGCAGCAGCTACGCCCCATACCCCGGCTTCCGCCCGGCCGAAGGCGCCATCGGCGAATACAACGGCAAGTTCATGGTCAATCAGTACGTCTTGCGCGGCTCCAGCCTAGCCACGCCACACGGCCACTCGCGCCCCAGCTACCGCAATTTCTTCCCCGCCAGCGCACGCTGGCAATTCACCGGCATCCGCCTCGCAAAATAAAAGTCGGGGTCAGCTCCGGCAATCGGACATTTCGCGCAGCGAAATGTCCGATTGCCGGAGCTGACCCCGACTTTTTAGATGCGAGTTACATGCGGATGCCGAGGGCCTGGATGACCTCTGCCTTGAACTTGGCGGCCTGGTCGGCGTTCGGAATCTCGCCGGCCAGTTTCAGGACGAGCATGCGCACGTCGGTGATTTCATCGAAATAATCGCCGCACACGATGGCCGCCATCGGACCGATGTAGTTGGCGAGGGTGCTTTCGAAAATGCTGCGCTGCGCGTCCGTCAGGGCCGACTTGCTGGCTGGCTTGCTGGGAGCTTCCGGTGCTGCCGCAGGGCGGCGCGCCACGCCGGCCAGCAGCGTGGACGCTGGCGAGCTGCCTTCCGGCAGTTCGGTGATGCTGCCGTACAGGTAGTCGAGAATCGCTTCGGTCGACCATGGCAGCGGTTCGTTATTGCCCACGCTCGGACGGTCCATGCTCATGCGTGCGCGCTGGATGGTACGCAGGATGTCCAGGCCGTCGCGGCCGCGGCGGCCACGGCACAGGACGAACACGATGCGTCCGTTGTCGAGGTGGATCTGCGCCATGCGGTTGTCATCGCTGACCAGCATGATGGTCGCGGTTTCGCCCTGGGCGCAGAAGCCGGCGATTTTGTCGAGCAGCTCTACGAAGGGAGTGAACTCTGGCTGTGCCATATCAGTTCGCCTTTATCGATTATTTCTTACGCAGGCGATCCATCGCCATCTGGATACTGACGCCCAGGCGTTCCACCGCACGCGCCAGCGAGCCGATTTCGTCGCCGCGGCTGGTCTGTGGAATGGTCACGTCGAGCTGGCCCTTGCTCAGCTTCTCGGCGATGTCGGTCAGGTGGTTGATCGGACGGGTCAGCTGTTTGCCCAGTACGAAAGCCAGGGCGGCAACCAGCGCGATAACAACCAGGATCAGCAGGCGTGCTTCGCTGCGCATCTTGGTCATGGCGGCATAGGCTTCGTCATATTGCTGTTCAACCAGCACGGTCCAGCCTTGTGGCAGGTTGCGCACGAAGCCAACCATCTTCACATCGCCGTCCATATAGACCTTTGGCTCGTCGGTGATGCCTGCCACTTGCAGGGCAGGGTGCTTGCTGAAGTCTTGCAGTGCGGACTTGATCTTGCTCGCGTCACCGTGGGCGATGACTTTCTTGTCGCCGTCCAGCAGGATGGCGTGGCCGGTTTCGCCGATGCGGATGTCGGTCACGGTGCGCGACACCACGCCCAGGTCCATTGCCATGGCAAACACGCCGACGATGGTGCGGTTTTCATTGCGGATTGGCACGCCAATGTTCAGCGATGGCTTGCCGCTGGTCTTGCCGATCGCCACTGTGCGGCCTTCTTCCTTGCCGGACATGATGGCCTTGAAGTAGCCGCGGTCGCCGTAGTTGAGCATTGGATTGCCGTCGCTGCGCGACACGTCCATGCCTTCGGTGTTCAGCGTGTGGATCAGGTACACCCATTCATAGGAAGCGGCGGTTGCCATCAGGACCGGGGTCTGGCGCGCGGTGTTCATCGAGATGACGTCGTCCAGGCGGGCGGCCTGGCGCATGGCGCGCATATTGGTCTCGTCCCAGCCGTAAACGCCGGTGGCCACGGTGTCAGTGGTCGCGATCAGGTTTTCCGAAATTTTTGTGGTCAGTTCCTGCTCGGCCGAGGAGTTGCCCAGGTACCAAAGGGCGAACAGCGGCACGAGGGTTACCACGAGCAGGGTGATCAGGACTTTTTGAAAGATGTTAAGAGACAGTTTCATTTTTATAAATCATTCGTAATAATCGAGCTAACACAACCGCATTCGAAATACGGACAACGTTGGCATAAAGGCTGATTTCGAGGCAAAGCAGATGGCTTGCCCGAGGCTGTTCGCAGCGCCAAGCACGCTACTTCGGGCTTTCCCTGGGCAACAATTTGTGAAATCACAGGCCGCTTCTGGACCCTTGTTACGTGATTTCTTGTTGCTCAGATTATAAGTTCACGATTATACATCAGTCCGTTTCCGGGCGGAAATCAATTATTTGTTACTTGAGGTGGCTCAAGCGCGGGGTGTTGCGTGATTGTGCGGGCAGGGCCGGGCGATGGTGCCCGCCAGCCTCTGCGGACAGGCGGAACTGGCTGACCAGGGTTTCCAGTTCGGCGGCTTGATCGCTCATGGCCGAGGCCGCCGCTGCGGCCTGTTCCACCAGCGCGGCATTTTGCTGGGTGGTCTGGTCCATCTGCATGATGGCGGTGTTCATCTGTTCGATGCCGTCGGTTTGCTCGCGCGTGGCGAGCGAAATTTCGGCGACGATGCCGGTCACGCGCTGCACCGCCGACACCACTTCTTCCATCGTGGCGCCGGCCTGGGCCACCAGCCTGGCGCCAGCGTCGACCTGTTCCACCGAGGTCGAAATCAGCTCCTTGATCTCCTTGGCGGCGCTGGCCGAGCGTGCGGCGAGGTTGCGCACTTCGCTGGCCACCACGGCAAAGCCGCGGCCTTGTTCACCTGCCCGTGCCGCTTCCACTGCAGCATTCAGGGCCAGGATATTGGTCTGGAATGCGATGCCATCGATCACCGCGATAATGTCCACCACCTTGCGCGAGGAATCGTTGATCGAGTCCATGGTCGTGACGACTTGCGATACCACTTCGCCGCCGCGCAGGGCAATGGTGGAGGCGGAATTGGCCAGCTTGTCCGCTTCGCGCGCGTTGTCGGCATTGGCCTTGACGGTCGACGTCAGTTCCTCCATCGAGGAGGCGGTTTCCTCCAGCGCGGAGGCCTGGTTCTCGGTGCGCGCCGACAGGTCCATATTGCCGGTCGCAATCTGGCCGGAAGCAGAAGCGATCGCCACCGTGCCATTGCGTACCTTGCCGACGATCTGGGACAGCGCGTCGTTCATTTCGCGCAGGGCTTGCAGCAACTGGCCTGCCTCATCCTGCGAGTGGGCCTTGATGTGGCTGGTCAAGTCGCCCGAGGCGACGGTGCGCGCCACCTGCAGCGCATAGTTGATCGGACGCGTGATCGAGCGCGTCACCCACCAGGCGCAGCCAACGCCCAGCACCACTGCCGCCAGGCCAAGTACCACCATCATCGTTTTGGCCGAGCCGATGTGCTGCTTGATCTCGCCGCCATTGGCCGTGACGATGCCGTCCTGCAGGTCGGCGAGCTTTTCCACCGTTGCCTGCAGCGTGGCCAGGCGCGGCATGGTTTCCGACAAGGCGCGCTGGGTGGCCTGTTCGCGCTGGCCCTCCGCCAGCAGTTTGAGCACGCTGCTGAAGGATTGCACATAGGCGCTGCGCTCCCTGGTCACTTCGGCCAGCAGCTCTCGGCCTTCCGGGCGGTAGACCAGTTTATCGAGCCTGGCCAGCGCCTCGGTGATGGTGACCTTGTTCTTTTCCACCTGCTTGCGCAATTCGGCAGTTTGCGCGGGATCGGTCACCAGCAGCAGTTGCAGCACCAGTGCCGCATTGGCGCGTGTGGTGGCGGAAACCGTGGCTGCGGCGTCGGCCTTGACCCAGTCCTTGTCGATGATGGTGCTACTCAGTTCGCCGATGTCTGTCAGCCGCTGGCTGCCTACTGCGATCAGCATCGTCATCAAGGCGAAGACAATCGCGAAACACAAGCCCAGGCGGGTCCCGATCTTCAGGTTGGCAATGCGCATGGCTGCTCCTTCCGGCGGCAAAGGAAAACGATTTACCAGTATAAATACTTGCCGAAAGGAGACGAAAGCGGGGCCGGCGCGCAGGCCGTCCCCGAATGAAAAACCGCTCAGGCTGCGGCTTGTGCGATGCTAGCCGGGGTCTCGGCCTTGAGTGCGATCTGGCGGTTGATCGCGCTCAGCACGGCCTTGAACGAGGCGGTGACGATATTGCTATCAATGCCGGCGCCGAACAGGGTAGGGCCGCCGTCCAGGCGCAACTCGACGTAGCAGGCCGCCTTGGCATTGGCGCCGTGGCCGATGGCGTGCTCGTGATAGTCCATCAGCGTCACGTCCAGGCCGAGCGCATCGACGAAGGCATCGATCGGGCCATTGCCGCCGCCCTGCAAGGACATCGAAGCCTTGTTGTGCAGCAGGCCGATGTCGATCTGCACCGGCTCGTCGCTCGAGCTGTCTTCCACCATCTTGTGCGATACATAGGCGTAAGGCGTGGCCTGGGTCAGGTACTCGCGCTCGAAGATCTGGTAGATGCCTTCGGAGGTGATTTCCAGGCCGGTCTGGTCGGCCACTTTCTGCACGGCGCGGCTGAATTCAATCTGCAGGCGGCGCGGCAGTTCGAGGCCGTAATCCTGCTCCAGCAGGTAGGCCATGCCGCCCTTGCCGGACTGGCTGTTGACGCGGATGACGGCGTCGTAGCTGCGGCCCACGTCCTGCGGGTCGATCGGCAGGTAAGGGATTTCCCATGGCGCGCCTTCCTGCTGCTTGGCGAAGCCCTTCTTGATCGCGTCCTGGTGCGAGCCGGAGAAGGCGGTGAACACCAGGTCGCCCACGTATGGGTGGCGTGGATGGACCGGCAGCTGGTTGCATTCTTCGACCACTTTGCGCACCGCGTCGATGTCGGAGAAGTCCAGGCCAGGGTGCACGCCCTGGGTATAGAGGTTCAGGGCCAGGGTCACCAGGTCGACGTTGCCGGTGCGCTCGCCGTTGCCGAACAGGCAGCCTTCCACGCGTTCGGCGCCGGCCATCACGGCCAGTTCGGCGGCGGCGATGCCGGTGCCGCGGTCGTTATGCGGGTGCACGGAAATGATGATGGAGTCGCGGCGCTGCAGCTTGCGCGACATCCATTCGATCTGGTCGGCGTAGATGTTCGGGGTCGAGCATTCGACTGTGGCCGGCAGGTTGACGATCATCTTCTTGTCCGGCGTTGGCTGCCAGATGGCGGAGACGGCGTCCACGATATGCTTGGCGAAATCCAGCTCGGTAGTGGAGAAGGACTCGGGCGTGTACTCATAAGTCCAGTCGGTCTCAGGATGCTGGGCCAACAGCTCTTTCACCAGTTTCGTGCCGCTGGTGGCAATGGCGGTGATCTCCTCGCGGCTCGCGCCAAACACCACTTTGCGGAACACCGGCGCGGTGGAGTTGTACATGTGCACGATGGCGCGCTTGGCGCCGATGCACGATTCCACGGTGCGGCGGATCAGTTCTTCGCGCGCCTGGGTCAGCACGATGATGGTCACGTCGTCCGGAATGCGGTCTTCTT
>JBCNOX010000147.1:0-10254 GCA_039593645.1 Pseudoduganella sp. | reverse complement strand
GCGGTCCGCTGGAAGCCACCACGCGCAATGTCACGCTGGCAGCCAACCAGGCCGGCGCGCTGCCGGCCGGCGACTATGTGCGTGTCAGCGTGGCCGACACCGGCACCGGCATGAGCGAAGAAGTGCGCCAGCGCGCCTTTGAACCGTTCTATACCACCAAGGAAGTCGGCAAGGGCTCCGGCCTGGGCTTGAGCCAGGTCTACGGTTTTATCGCCCAGTCCGGCGGTGGGGTGACCATCGATACCGAAGAAGGCAAGGGCACCACGATCAATCTCTTCCTGCCCGCGCTGGAGGAGTCGGTGCCGGCGGCCGCCCCGCCGCGCACCACCCGCGAGGAGCGCGTGCTGATCGTGGAAGACGACCCGCTGGTGATGGAGTCGGCGCGCGAACTGTTCCAGTCGATGGGCTACGGCACCCTGCATGCCAACGATGCGGCGGCCGCCTTGCGCGTGCTGCAGCGCGATAGCGAAGTCGACGTGCTGTTCAGCGATGTGATGATGCCAAACGGGATGACCGGGCTGGAACTGGCGCGCGAAGTGCGCCAGCGCTACCCGCATATCAAGATCATCCTGGCTTCCGGTTTCCCGCAATCCGAGCCGGAGTTTGCCATCATCGGCAAGCCGTACCGCCTGGCCGACCTGGCCCGCCAGCTGCGCACGGGCTGAGTTACACTCTACGCCTTTGACAAGCCGTAGAGGGGACAGATGAAAAAAATCGTACTGGGAGGACTGGCCATGCTGATGGCAGGCAGCGCCATGGCGGCATCGGTGCAGGACGTGGCGGAGCGCTACCGCAAGCTGGTGCTGGCTATCGGCCAGCATGACGCCAGTTATGTCGATGCTTACTACGGCCCGCCGGAACTGGAGCAGCAGGCTGCGAAGGAAAAACAGAGCCTGGCGTCGATCAAGTCCGGCGTGGTGGCCGCCCAGCGCGACATCGCGCAGCAGAAGGCGGGCGGCGCGGACGAGGCGCTGCGCATCGAGTTCCTGTCCAAGCAGCTCAAGGCCATGCAGGCGCGCGTCGACATGCTGGAAGGCCGCAAGTTCAGCTTCGACGAAGAGACCGCGCTGCTGTACGACGCGGTGACCCCGCACCATGACCGCGCCTACTACCTGGCGCTGGTGGCGCAGGTCGACCAATTGCTGCCGGGCGATGGCACGCTGCCGGAGCGCCTGAAAGGTTTCCGCGCCAGGTTCGCCATCCCCAAGGACAAGCTGAAGCCGGTTTTCGACGCCGCGATAGCCGCCTGCCGCGAACGCACGGCCGCTTTCATGGCCTTGCCGCAAAAGGAAAGCTTCGTGCTGGAATTTGTCAGCCACAAGCCGTGGTCCGGCTACAACTGGTACAAGGGCGACGCCCACAGCCTGATCCAGATTAATACCGAATTCCCGATCTATATCGAGCGTGCGGTGGACCTGGGCTGCCACGAAGGCTATCCTGGCCACCACGTCTACAACGCCTTGCTGGAGCAGTCGCTGGTCAAGCAGCGCAACTGGGTGGAATTCAGCGTGTACCCGCTGTACTCGCCGATGTCGCTGATCGCCGAAGGCAGCGCGAACTACGGCATCGAAATGGCGTTCACCGATGAAGAACGGCTGGCCTTCGAACAGAGGGTGCTGTACCCGCTGGCGGGACTGGACCCGGTACTGGCGCCGCAATACGCCAAGCTGATGAAGCTGCTGGGCAAGCTGAGTTATGCCGACAACGATGCGGCGCAGGCGTACCTGGAAGGGAAGTGGACGCGTGAGCAGACCATTGAATGGCTGGTGAACGTGGCCCTGTACCCGCCGGAGAAATCGGCGCAGCGCCTGTCCTTCTATGATGCCAACCGCGGTTACGTCATCAACTACAACCTGGGCAAGGACATGGTCAAAGCCTGGGTGGAGAAACATGTGACCACCACCGACCCGGTGGCGGCCCGCAAGCAGCGCTGGGAGGCGTTCAAGACCTTGCTGTCGTCGCCGCGCCTCGCCAGCGGCTTAAGGTAATACCGTTCAGGCAGCTTTCTTCGAGCTCAGGCATTCTTTCATGAATGCCTTGCGCTCATCGCCCTTCTTGCCTGCGGCGTCGGCATTGCAGGTCTTCATCTTGTCCTGCTGCGTCACCGGCGCGGCAGGCTTGGCGCTCAGGCATTCCTTCATGAAGGCCTTGCGTTCGTCCCCTTTCTTGCCTTCGGCTTCCTTGTTGCAGGTCGTCATTTTGGACTGTTGGGAGTTCTTTGCCGGCGCCGGGTCCGCGGCGAAAGCGGCGGAACAAGACAGGGCCAGGGCGGCAATGAGCAGTTTTTTCATGGGGGTTCCTTCTAACAGTTGAGTTGGTCTTGCGGTAATAACTATACATAGATTTTTTGTCGATGTGGCCTATTCTCAAAGGACGCCGATCAGTTCAAACGGTCGATTTTACTGGGGAGTGAACATGGACAATAAGAAGGCTTACAAATCGGGGACCACCGCTGCCGCCCTGGCGCTGCTGCTGTCTGCCTGTGCGGGCACCGACCCCAAACTGGGTGGCGCGCCAAGCATGGCAACCGGTTCCGCGGGTGGCGCCACAGCGTCGAACGCCAACACACAGTTGGAAAAATGTGACAAGCCGCTTGGCACGCTAGGTGTGGTGGAAGACACGGCCGCACCGTGGTACCACCACCTGTCGCAATACAAGCTCGGCTCGACCGTGCCAGTGCTGCGCATGATGATCCAGCAATCGAACTGTTTCGTCGTCGTTGAGCGTGGAGCGGCAATGGGCAAGCTGATGCAGGAACGGGCGTTGGCATCGTCCGGCGAAATGCGGGCCGGCAGCAATTACGGCAAGGGCCAGATGGTGGCGGCCGACTACACCATGAGCCCGAGCATTACTTTCAGCCAGAAGGGCACCCAGGGTGTCGGCGGTGCGCTGGGCGGCCTGGGCTTGCTGGGCAGCGTGGCGGGCGTGGTGGCCGGCGGGCTCAAAGCGAACGAAGCTTCCACTACCTTGCTGATGGTGGACAACCGGTCCGGCATCCAGCTGGCGGCAGCGGAAGGCAGCGCCAAGAACTATGACTTCAATGTCGGCGGCGCCCTGTTCGGCGGCGGCGGGTTCGGCGCGGCCGGCGGCTATTCCAGCACGCCGGAGGGCAAGATCCTGATTGCCTCCTTCATGGATTCGTACAACCAGCTGGTGAAGGCGGTCCGCAACTACAAGGCACAGGAGGTGGCCGGCGGCATGGGCACCGGTGGTGCGCTCGGCGTGCAGGGCGGTTCGACGCCGGCTTCCAAAGAGCTTGAGAAAAAGCCGGCCAGGAAGAAAAACTGATCCGGGCCATGCGGGATGGAATTGCGAGCGAAACGGCCTATAGTGTAAGTAGCTCTTCGGAAGGGAGGTCGCCATGACCCGCAAATATATCGACTGCCGCGAGTTCCCCAGCGATACGCAATGCAGTGTCGCAATATCGGCAGACAATGAAGACGAGCTACTGGAAGTTGCTGTCCAGCACGCAGTCTCGGTCCACAAACATACCGACAGCCCCGAATTGCGCAGCGCCATTCGCGGCCTGATCCACGACGGCATGCCGCCCGAGCATGTACTGCCGCCGGGCGCTGCGACCGGTGTGCCGGAAGGCATCCGGCCCCACTAGGCGGCGTGAACGGCGGGCCTGGTGTCGAGATAACGGACCAGGTCGCGCCCGAGCACGCGCAGGCGTGCCGTTTCGACCTGGCGTTTCTTGTAGGCGTCGTGACTGGCCGGGCCTTCCAGCGTGCGGCCGTGGCTGGCCTTGTCCATCAACTGGATTTCGTATTCGAAGAAGAAGCCGACATCGTAGTCCGGCCCACTGGCTGCCGGATCGTCCGGCGGCAGATGGATCATCTTGCGCACCGTGACCTGGATGCTGTTGAAGCCCGCGCCGCTGTGCGGGTTGTCGGCCCGCGTCTGCGGCGAGGAAATCGCCATCAGTTCCGCGTCCATCTTTTCCAGCAGTTCGGCCGGGTAGCCGTCGGCCGCTTCCAGCAGGCAGCGGTACTGGGTGAACACCTCCTTGGCCGCTTCCATGTCGAGCAGGGTATTGCGGGTGCGCTGCGAATCCACGTTGGTCACCGAGATCAGGTGGGCGCGCTGCAGCGTGCGCAGGGCCAGCAGGCATTCGAAGCGCGTGTTGAAGATCAGCCGTACGCCGAGGTGGTCGAAAATGTCGGCAGCCAGGTAGGCCGCCTTTTGCAGCAGCTTGAGCAGGATGCTGCTGCGGCTTTTGTTGTTTTTGCGGTCAAAATGCAGCAAGGGCAGGCAAGTCTCGCCGTCGCTCAGATAGAACTGGCCGCCTTCCTCGTGGATCACTTCATCCAGGCCGGCAAATACCTGCTGGCGGATGGTGTTGAAGTAGCGCAGCTTGAGGTTGTTATCGATGTAGAAGATGCCGTGCATGACTTTGAGCACGGCGCATGACCACATGCGGCGCAATTCAACCTGCTCGTTGCCGTGCAATGAAGCAAACACCAGCAAATCCAGCGGGTCTTCCGGCATCCGTACCTCGGGCGGAACCAGGGCGGCCTGGCCGGGCGTCAGGAAGCTGGTGCAGATGAAATCCAGCGCTTCGCCGTGGGCGCGGGCGATCACTTCGCGCGCATGCGGGTTGTCGATATCGAAGCCGTATTCGCGCACGAACTGGTGGGCGTCGTGCTTGTTGCGCAGGGCCAGCCCGCCGAGGTCGATTGCCGACACGCCGGAAGCGATGGCGTTCAGGTAGGTCCAGTTCAGTGAAAACTTGCCCTGGCACTTGAGTGAGGGATGCATGGCGGCGATCCGTGAATTGGTGCAACCGTCCAGTCTTTAGAGAAAGTATCGCAGCCGCGGGTGCAAGCCGCAAGCCGGGTGTTGTATCGAAATCGGCCTTGTGTCTTAGTAAAAAAGTAATGTAAGATTTTCCCGTTGGTAACTTACATAACGAATTCATACCTTTAGGAGCAACCGTGAGTAATCCTTATTCGATGCCGCAGGCGGACCTGGTCGAACGCGCCGGCGACGAAACCTATATGCCGAAGTTCTTTTCCCTCAGTGGCCGCATTGGCCGTGTGCGCTACCTGGCATACGGTATCGGCGCCGGCCTGCTGATGATCCCGGTGGTGGCCCTGCTGGGAGCGATCGGCGCGCTGATGGGCGGCTCCCAAGGCAGTGGCATCGGCATGGTTGGTGTCGTGATTGGTTACCTGCTGTACCTGGTGGCCATCTGGAGCCAGGTCGCACGCCGCCTGAACGACATGGGCAAGTCCGGCTGGATGGGCTTGCTGATGCTGATCCCTCTGGTCAATATCATCTTTGCCTTCTGGCTGCTGTTGGGCCGGGGCGATGAAGGCGCCAATGAGTACGGCCCGGCACCCGCACCCAACTCCACCGGCGTGATCGTGCTGGCATGCCTGCTGCCGGTGATCATGATCATCGGTATCCTGGCTGCGGTGTCGCTGCCTGCTTACCAGGATTACACCGCCCGCGCGCGTGCCGCCCAGCTGCAGGACGGCCAGTAATTAGTGCATAACCCGTACGCCACGCCCCAGGCAGGGCTGGAACTGCCGTTTGCACCTGCCGGGGAAGCGCGGCTGCTTTGCTGGAATGACCGCATTGGGCGCGTGCGTTTCGTGGCGTATAGCCTGCTGGGCATCCCGCTGGCACTCCTGTTCGGCGTCGTGACCGGCATTGCGGTCGGCCTGTTCGGCCTGCGCTCGTACTTCGACAGCGGGCCGGCCATCCAGGCGATGGGTCTCGTGATCCTGTCGATTCCCCTGCTGGTCCTGGCGGCCGCGACACGGCGCCGCCTGCACGATTTCGATGTCAGCAGCTGGTGGGCGCTCATGTTGCTGGTCCCCATCTTCCAGTTCGTTTTCCTGATTTACCTGCTGGTGTCCCCGGGCACGCCGGCGGCCAACCGCTTCGGTGCGGTGCCGCCGCCGCCCGACTTTGGCGTCAAGCTTGGCGCGGCACTGGGCTGCGCCTTGCTGTTCGGCTTTACAGGGCTCCGCTTTCTTTGATATCGAGGTAGCGGTTGAGCAGGGCGCCGGCCAGCTGGTCCGGCGCGACATCGACCAGGTGGCCGGAGCGCAGGCCAAGGCGGCGGATGGCTTCCTGGCGCTGCTGCAGGTAATGCTCGCTGGCCGCCAGCCGCAGGGCATCGTCGAAGCCTTGCACCGGCGCCGTGCTGGCGGCGTCCAGCGCGCGCTCGCGCAGGCTGGCGCACATCACCAGGTGGCGTGAGGACAGCAGGTCGACGGCCTGGCGCAGCGCCACATCATCTTCATCCCGCACATTGGTCACCAGCACCACGAAGGCGCGCCGGTTCAGGCGGTTCAGCAAGTCGTTGGCGGCGCGCATGTAGTCGGGCGCGGCCTCGCCCGGCTGCAAGTCGTAGACGCCGGCCAGCATGCGGTCCAGGCCGATGCGGCCCTTGGCCGGCGCCAGCCAGCGGTTGTCGACCCCAAAGCTCATCAGGCCGACCGCATCGCCCTGCTTGCCGGCCACGAAGGACAGCGTCAGCACGGCATACAAGGCATGGTCGAAGTGGCTGGTGTCGTCGTCGCGCGCCAGCATGCGGCGGCCGGTATCGAGCAGGAATACCACCTGCTGGTCGCGTTCGAGCTGGTATTCGCGGCTGATCGGCTTGCGGTGGCGGGCGGTGGCCTTCCAGTCGATCGAGCGCAGGCTGTCGCCGCGGCGGTATTCGCGCAGCTGGCGGAAGTCGGTGCCCTCGCCGCGCTGGCGCTTGACCAGCGAGCCGGCTGTCGGGGCCTGGCGGTCGGTGGCGCGCAGGGCCTGGCCCAGCAGGCGCGCCACGTCGGGGAAGACTTTCGCGGTCTGCTGCGGGCCGATGCGGTGCGTGGCCTGCCACAGGCCGAGCGGGCCGGCCACGCGCAGCCATGGCGTGCCGAATTCGCCGTCGCCGCGCTGCAACGGGCGCACGCGGTAGGTGAGGGTGGAAAAGGCACCGGGTGCCAGGCGGGTGGCGTGCGGCATGCCTTCCAGCTCCCAGGCTGGCGGGTAGTCGTCGAACACGTCGAGCTGCAGCGCGGCCTGGCCCTCGTTGTGCAGGGTCAGGCGCACGTCGTGCCAGGCGCCGACCGGCAGCACGCCGGCCATGCTGCGTTGCGCGCGCAGGGCTGGGCGGCGGCGCGCCAGCAGGGCATCGGCGCCGGCCGCCAGCAGCAGCGCGCCGGCCAGCGCCTGCCACGGCGCCTGCAGCACCGGCCACACGCTGGCCGGCACGCCCAGCGCGGTCAGGCCCAGCAGGGCCTGGAACATGCGGCGGGTTGGCTTCATCAGTTGCGCGGCGCGGCGACGGAGTCGATCAGCGCGGCCAGCACGTCATCGGCGCCCAGGCCATCGAGTTCGCTTTCCGGCGACAGGGCGATGCGGTGGCGCAGTACCGGCAGGCTGGCCTGCTTGATGTCGTCCGGGGTGGCGTAGTCGCGGCCCGCCATCAGGGCCATGGCACGCGCCAGGCGGATCAGGGCGATGCTGCCGCGCGGCCCGGCGCCGACTGCCACGCCGGGCCACTGGCGCGTGGCGCGCACCATGCGCACGGCGTAGTTGGCGACTGCCTCGTCGACGCGGATGCGGGCTACCAGCTGCTGCAGCGCGACCAGGGTTTCCGGCTTGATCAGGGTGCGTACCTGCGCCACTTCCAGCGCATCGCCGACACGGTCCTGGGTCACTGCCAGCAGCATCTCGGTTTCTTCGTTCTCGCTCGGGTAGCCGATGCGCGCCTTGATCAGGAAACGGTCAAGCTGGGCTTCCGGCAGCGGGTAGGTGCCTTCGCTTTCCAGCGGGTTCTGGGTGGCCAGCACCATGAAGGGCGCATCCAGCATATGTGCTTCGCCTTCGATGGTGACCTGGCGCTCCTGCATGGCTTCCAGCAGGGCGGACTGGGTCTTGGCCGGTGCGCGGTTGATCTCGTCGGCCAGCAGCAGGTGGGTGAACACCGGGCCTTTGCGGATGCTGAAGGTTTGCTGGCGCTGGTCGAAGACGGCGTGGCCCATGACGTCGGCCGGCATCAGGTCGGGCGTGAACTGGATGCGCGAGAACTCGCCGGCAAAGGTCTTGGCCAGCGCCTTGACCAGCAGGGTCTTGCCCAGGCCCGGCACACCTTCCAGCAGCACGTGGCCGCCTGCCAGGCAGCAGGCCAGCACCTGTTCGACCACCGTTTGCTGGCCGACGATGGCGCGGCCGATCTCTTCGCGCAGGCGCTGCACGATGTCGATCGCCTGCGCCAGGCGGTCAGCCGGAATGGCGTTGTTGGTGGGGAAGGACATGCTATCGCTCATGATGGGCTCGCAATTGTTGGAGTATTGAAATCTGTCGTGTGAAATCGGCGGCGCGCGCGGCAGGGGCGCCCAGCAGGGCATCGCTGACGTGCGCTTCCGGCAGCTTGGCCAGGCGCGCCAGCCGGCGTGCGCGTTCATTGGGCCCCAGGGCGTGCAATTCCGGCAGGCGGCGCAGCAGCTGCTTTTCCGTGCTCTTGCGCACGGCGTCCAGCAGCAGGGCGCGGCCTTGCGGCAGGCGCCACAGCCAGCGGCCGCTGGCTTCGATATGCTCGATCAGGGCGCGGCGCGCGGTGGCCGCTTCCGGCAGCATGGGGCCGAAGCGGCGCGAGGCGCTCCAGGTCCACAACAGCAGCAGGGCGGCCAGGCCAAGCACGACCAGGCGGCCGTGCTGCCACACCCAGGCGGCCCAGCCGACCGGCGCGTTGTGCTGCACCAGCATCACTGGCGCATCGGGACCGCTCTGCCCGGCCAGCAACAGCAACAGCTCGCCGTGGTCGAACTGGCGCAGCGCCTCGTTGTCGAAATAGCTGTCGGCCGCATCGGCGGCCACCATCGCCACCTTGCCGCGGCCTTCGCCGTACACCAGCACGGCCAGTTCATAGGTGTCGCCCCACAGCGGTTTGGGCCCCTTGCCGTCGAAGCGCTGCAGGGTATCGGATGGGCGGGCCAGCTCGATGGTGTTGGCGGCGCCGGGCGCGTTCAGGCAGACCAGGTGGGCCGGGCCCTGGAGTTCGTGGGCATCGTCTTCCTCGTCTTCCTCGTCCTCGCCAGCGGCCTGCTCGGCCCTGGCGGCGGCGCGCTTTTCACGGCGCCGGGTCTCCAACGGGTCGACGCGGCAGGTGTCGTCGACGCGGTTGCGGCCCGACAGCGCCACGCCAAAATGCTTGCCCAACGGGTCGCTCAACTGTTCGAGGGCTGTTGCCGGATCCGTCTGCTCGTCGTTCGTGTCGCCCACCCAGTCCGGCGTCATGATCAGGGTATTGCCGCGGCGGACCCAGTCCAGCAGCAGCTTGGCCTGCCGCTCGTCCGGCGGGCGCGCGTAGCGCGACAGCAGCATGACGCCGTCCGGCAGCTGGTTCAGCAACTGGTAGCTGAGCACGGGCTCGACGCGCACCTTGTGGCCGCTGGCTTCCAGCAGGCGGGTGGCCGCCAGCATGGGGTTCTTGGCCTGGGCTTCGGAGACGTGGTACTGGCCGCGCCATACCTTATGGAAGTACACATGCCACAGTTCGTAGCAGGCGCCGGCCAGCAGCAGGGCGCCGATGGCGATAAGGATTGCATAGCGCCGTTTCATGCTGTCTCGCGGTCGAAATGGGCTTGCCAGCGCGTACATAGCGCCGCCACGGTGTCCGTGGCAGGCCAGCGTGCGCCGTAGGCGGCGTTCAGCCACAGCGTGGTGGCCTGGTCGGCCAATGCCAGGCTGGCGTTATCGAGCGTGCCGGCGGCATTAGCGCTGCGCGCCTGGGCCAGGCATTCGCCCTCCGTTGCGCCGTGGTGCAGCCTGAGCGACTGGCGGCTCACCAGGCGCGACAGCGTGGCGCGGTACAGCAGGGCCAGCGCGGCGCGCTGTTGCCCCTGCTGCCACAAGGCACGCACGGCGCCGGCCACATCGGCCGGCAAGCTCTCTTCACGGATATCGAGGCCGCCCACTTCGGTGGCCAGCCGGGGCTCGGGCGCCGCCGCAAAGTTGAAGCGCAGCGGCGCCGCATAGCGCTGCAGCAGCCATGCAACGAGGGCGATGGCGCCGCCGATCAGGGCCACCTTCAACACGGCAGCCAGGATGGCCGCCACCCAGCGCGGCATCAGCGGCGGGTCTTTCGGCTTGGTCTTTTCCTGTTCCGGCGGGACGCGCAACTCCCACTGCTCGCCGCAGCGGTAGCCGCGCAAGTCCTCGTGCGCAAAGACCTGGTCGAGCTGGCGGCGTGCCGCGGCCTGTTGCGGCGAGCGGTCTGGCCCGCGGCCGGTGTCCTGTTGCTTG
>JBCNOX010000146.1:0-10348 GCA_039593645.1 Pseudoduganella sp. | reverse complement strand
ATGCCTCTTACTCCGACCACCAGGCCGAAGTCAGCGATCGCGATGCCCATTCGGTACAGGCCGGCTTCACGATTCCGACCCACGGCGGCGCGGGGCGCTGGATGGTGGCCTGGTCGCGCCTGACCGAAAAAGCCAGGGTAGTGCCGGAGTTCCATCGCGACACTGCCGCTGCGGGCTATGATTACAACCTTTCGCCGCGCACCGACCTGTATGCGGTGCTGATGTACGACAAGATTAGCAACGCTGGCAAGGGAAATACCTACGTAGCTGGCATCCGGCATCGTTTCTAGCGAGAAAAGACGGTAAAATGTCCGTTGCTGAACCCAGTTATTTTCACAATATGAAATTCCTCAAGCAGAATCACAACTACGAGTCCGACCACACCTTGTTCATCAAGGACCTGAAGGCCAAGAACCCGCAACTGGAAGCAGGCCAGCAAGCCGGCCGTGCCATCCTGTGGGACAAGCCGGTAACTCCGCTGGACGAGCAGGCCCGTAACAAGGCCTCGACCGTCAAGCAACAGGCTTACGTGTACCAGAACAAGGTATAAGAGCCGGGACGGCACACAGCATGTCGCCAAAAGACGCGGTGGACGAACAGGCCGAACAGGCTGAACTGGCCGTCGCCGCGGATTTGCCGCCTGACGCAGGCGGACCAGGCAGCGGCGCGGCAGACGCGCTACCCGACGCGAGTGCCCCGGCGGAAGCCGAAGGCGCCGCTTTTGCACGCCTGTACGGCGAGCCCGTGCTCAAGCTGCCGAACGACCTCTACATCCCGCCCGACGCGCTGGAAGTCATCCTCGAAGCGTTCGAAGGCCCGCTCGACTTGCTGCTGTACCTGATCCGCAAGCAGAACTTCAATATTCTCGACATCCCAATGGCCCAGGTCACGCTGCAATACCTGAGCTACGTGGAAGAGATCCGCAAATCCAACCTGGAGCTGGCAGCGGAATACCTGCTGATGGCCGCCATGCTGATCGAGATCAAGTCGCGCATGCTGCTGCCGCAGCGCCAGCACGACCTCGACGTGGAAGCGGAAGACCCGCGCGCGGAACTGGTGCGCCGCCTGCTCGAATACGAGCAGATCAAGCTGGCCGCCTACGACCTGAATACCCTGCCCCAGGTCGGCCGCGACTTCGTGCGCACCCAGATCTTCATCGAGCAAAGCCTGGTGCCGACCTGGCCGGAAGTTGCCGTGGTCGACCTGCAGGATGCCTGGCGGTCGCTGATGAAGCGCGCCACGCTGAAGCAGCATCACAAGATCACCCGCGAGGAGCTGTCGGTGCGCGAGCACATGACCTCCATCCTGCGCAAGCTGCAATCGAGCCGCTTCATCGAGTTCACCGAGTTGTTCAACCCGGAATCGCCACCGCCGGTGGTGGTGGTGAACTTCGTCGCGATGCTGGAGCTGGCCAAGGAAACCCTGATTGAAATTACCCAGGCGGAGCCGTTCGCACCGATTTACGTGCGTCTTGCATATTCGCCTGCCTGACTAATAACCATGAAAATCATCTCCAATATCGAAGAACTGCGCGACCAGCTGAGTGGCCAGTTACGTACTGCATTCGTCCCGACCATGGGCAACCTGCACGAAGGCCACCTGTCGCTGATGCGCCTGGCCCGCAAGCACGGCGACCCGGTGGTGGCATCCATTTTCGTGAACCGCCTGCAGTTCGGCCCCAACGAGGACTTCGACAAATACCCGCGCACCTTCCAGGCCGACGTGGAAAAACTGGAGAAGGAAGGCGTCTACGTGCTGTTCGCGCCGACCGAAAAGGATATGTACCCGGAGCCGCAGGAATACCGCGTGCAGCCGCCCGATGGCCTGGGCAATACGCTGGAAGGCGAGTTCCGCCCTGGCTTCTTCGGTGGCGTCTGCACCGTGGTGACCAAGCTGTTCTCGTGCGTGCAGCCGAAAGTGGCGGTGTTCGGCAAGAAGGACTACCAGCAGCTCATGATCGTGCGCAATATGGCCCGCCAGCTTGGCATGCCAACCGAAATCGTCGCCGCCGAAACCTACCGTGCGGATGACGGCCTGGCGCTGTCCTCGCGCAATATGTACCTGTCGGCCGAAGAGCGCGCCGAAGCGCCTGCCCTGTACCGCGCGCTGAACCAGGTAGCCGATGAGGTGCGCGGCGGCCACCTCGACGTGTTCCAACTGGAGCACAAGGCGATGGACGAACTGGCAGCGCGCGGCTGGAAGCCGGACTACATCTCGATCCGCAAGCGCAACGACCTGCAGCCGCCCAATGCCGGCGACCTGGCGCAAGGCGAAAAACTGGTGGTGCTGGCGGCCGCCAAGCTCGGCACTACCCGCCTGATCGACAACCTCGAAATCTGATCAGCGCAGCCCCTCGGGGACCTGGTCGCCGAACTCCATGCCATGCAACTGTGCAGCCAGCTGGATGGTTCGGATTGCGCACGCTTCGACAGCCGGCGAGCCCGGCTGTCTCATGCAGCGTTCCTGGTGCGACGCGGCAAACTCTTCCGCCTCGACGCTGGTGCCATGCGCCGACGCCAGCGCCGCAAACAGCGCGATCCCGATCGCGAATTGCACCTTGAGCGGTAAGGTCCAGCAGTAACGGATGAAGAACATGGGGCCTCCGGTAAGTGAGCCTGTTCCCGATGCTACGCAGACAATATTTCCGCTTAATGACTCCAAACGTTGATTTGACGCAACTAGCTTATTGCTAACATCCCATGGTTCTATCAGAAAATTCCCACAATAGCTGGCTTTATTGTACGATGCTCCACTTGTGAATTTTCACTTGCAACTGAACTTCATCGATAGGAATAACAGGATGGAATTCCGCTTGGGCGCTAGCGCCATTACCACGGCTGACAGCACCCACGACGGCAGCAGCAACGCCTCCCTTCTGGCGAAAGTGTTCTGCGTAGCGATCCTGGTCATTGCCGCCGGCGTCGAGTCGAAGCGCTGGCTCAACACGCGCGACACCAATGCCGCCATGCTGGTCCCCCCGGCGCAACCAGGCAAGCTCAACTTTATTCCCCGTTCCGCCACGCTGCTGCCCAAGCCGCCGAACGCCCCTTCTGCCCACGCCAGCGCCATAACACCCCTGCCAGGCGGCCGCATGGCGGCGTTCTGGTGGGCCGGCAGCCGGGAAAGCGGGCCGGATGTGAAAGTGTATTCCTCGCACTGGGAGAACGGCAAATGGACCAGGCCATGGGAAGTGGCCAGCCGCGAATCGCTGTCGGCCGCCCTTGGCTACGGCGTGCGCCGCGTCGGCAATCCCGTTGCCTGGGCGGCCGCCGATGGCCGCATCAACCTGTATGTCGTGGCGACCGGGCTTGGCGGATGGGCCGCCTCGCGCATCGTCCAGATGGTCTCCGACGACCAGGGCAAGAGCTTCGCGGTCAAGCGCGTGCTGCCGATGTCGCCACTGTTCAATACCAGCACGCTGGTGCGCACCACGCCGGTGGCCCTCGCCGATGGCGGCTGGCTGCTGCCCGCCTATTTCGAGATGGGCATCAAATACCCTTTGATGCTGGCCTTCGACCAGGGCGGCGACCCGCGCTGGATTTCGCGCATCGGCAGCCGCATTTCGACGCTGCAGCCAACCATCGTGCCGTTCTCCTCCTCCGAGGTGCACGCCTGGATGCGCGATTCGAGCGGCGAGCAGCGCGTGCAGCATGCCCGCAGCAGCGATGGCGGCGTCAATTGGGACGACTTGCCAGCGCTCTCGCTGCCGAACCAGAGCACCTCCCTCAGCGCCCTGCGCCTCAGTAACGGCAGCATCGCCCTGCTGCATAACCACGTGCTGCCCGGCGGCTCCGACCGCAATGTGCTGCGCCTGTCGACCACCAATGACGGCCGCAACTGGACACGCGTGACCGACATCGCCCACGGCAGCGCGGGTGAAGAATATTCCTACCCCGACTTGCACCAGGTCGGCGGCGAACTGCACATCACCTACACCTCACGGCGCGAAGCGATCGCCCACCATGTGATTGAGCTCGATTTCAACGGGGGCTCGGAGTGACCCTGCCTGAGCTGGTACTGCAGAACACCTATGGCAAGGTAGCATGGGGCATTGTGCTCGCCACCGTGATCGTGGCCGTGCTGCCGGCATCGCGCCAGCTGTCGCGGCGCGCGATTGCCCTGCTCCTGGGGCTCATGACCGTGCTGATGCTGCTGCCCGGGCAGTTCTCGCCCGCCTACTGGATTGCCCTGGCACTCCAGTGGCCAAGTGGATTGCTGACCGGCCTGTGCCTGGCGCGCCTGGCACAGTACTGGTGGCCGGCCCCGTCCAGGCGCAACATGCCGCTTGCCCTGGCCTCGGCCATCGCGGTGTTTGGCACCGTCCTCTATCTCGACGCCCTGGGCCTGATCTCGCTCAGCCTGTATTTCTGGGGCTTCGGCCCGCGCGGTGCGCCGCTGTTTGCGCTGGCAGCCATGACGCTGTGCGTGGCCTGGATCATCCAGGGCCGCTCGCGCCCGCAGGCCTTCGCGACGCTAGCCGCCCTTACCCTGTTCACCTTGTTGCGCCTGCCCACCGGGAACCTGTGGGATGCGCTGCTCGATCCCATGCTCTGGATCTGGGCTGTGCTGACGCTCGCGATCCGGGCCTGGCGCAAACGGGAAAGCAATTCTGCAACAAACAAAATTCATCAAGGAGTAGGTCAGTGTTAAATCGTAAATGGTATTCGCATCCGGTGCTGCTGACCGGAATCGCCATCAATGTTTTCGTGCTGTTACTGGCAGTGTCGGTCAAAGGATCGAGCGAACAGCTGACGCGCGTGCTGACTGAAGACGGCATCGTCGAGTGGATGCAGTTCCTGAGCTTTGCCATGACGGCAGGCTTGCTGGTGTTTGCCGGCGTCCAGCGCTGGAAGCGCAGCGGTTTCGACCTGGCCACCCTCGGCATGCTGGGCCTGGGCCTGATCGTTGCCGCCGCGGCAATGGAGGAAATCAGCTGGTTCCAGCGCATCCTGCACGTGCAGTCTTCCGAGTTTTTCCAGCAGAACAACCGCCAGGGCGAAACCAACCTGCATAACCTGGCGATCGGCAAGGGCGGTAGCATCCACAAGACCATCATGCTGAAGATGATCCTGCTGGCCGGCCTGACCCACAACGTGATCCTGCCGCTGCTGGCGCGCAGCCGCCCTGCCGTGCGCAATTTCGTTGAAAAATTCGGCGTCTACCTGCCGCCACTGCCGGTTTCCATCATCTATCTGGTGCTGGTGGCCTTGTCGCACGTGCTGATCGAGCATCCGCGCAAGGGCGAACTGGGCGAGCTGTTCGGCGCCGTGCACTATATGTCCACCATTTTTGCCGCCTACTTCCTTGGCTTTGGCTACAACCAGCCGGCAGTGTTCCAGCAGACGGCAGAGGCGCGCCTGGTGGATAAGCTGTTCAGCTGCCAGATGGTATTCCTGCTGCTGACCGCCTGGCTGCTGAGCGCCGGCGCCGGCGCCATGATGGGTTAATAACATGAAGCGAACCGCAGCCAGCCTTGCCCGCCTGACTCAATGGGCGGGTCCTTACGCCACCCTGGTGCAGATGGTATTTGCCGGCCTGCTGCTCCTGTCGCTGTCGCGCCTGGGCCTGGTGGCCTGGCAATGGGAGCGCGTCAGCGCCACCGGCATCCTGGGCCAGATCCTGGTACAGGGCGTGCGCGCCGACCTGATCCTGCTCGGCTACCTGCTGGCGCTGCCGCTGGTACTGGCGCCCTTCCTGGCCCAGCGCTATTCGGCGCGCGCCTGGAAGCTGTTCAGCGTCACCTGGGCCAGCCTGGGGCTGCTGTTCATCATCTTCATGGAACTGTCGACGCCGCAGTTCATCATGCAATACGATTTCAGGCCGAACCGCCTGTTCATCGAATACCTGTCCTATCCGAAGGAAGTCGCCGCCACGCTGTGGAACGGCTTCCGCCTGGCCGTAATCCTCGGCATCGGCGGCACCGTCCTGCTGACCGTGCTGGTGTTCCGCCTGCTGAAGTCGGCCTCGGCCGGTACCGGCATGTGGTCGCCCAAGCTGGTGCTGCTGACCTGGCCGCTGCTGGTGCTGCTGGTGGGCTTCCAGATCCGCTCCACCACCGAACACCGCCCTGCCAATCCGGCCACGTTCGCCCTGAGCGGCGATGCCATGGTGAACTCGCTGATCATCAACTCGCCATGGTCGGTGATCGACGCGGTTGCGTCGATGCGCAAGGAAGCCAACTCTTCTGAGATCTACGGCAAATTCCCGCGCGAGAAGGTGTTCCCGACGGTGACTGCCGCCCCATGGCTGCGCGACTACCAGTTCACGCAGCCGGAGCTGCCTACCCTGCACGCACAGCAAGCCGCCATCCGGCGCGACAAGCCGCTCAACCTGGTGATCGTGCTGGAGGAAAGCCTGGGCGCCACCTTCGTGCAATCGCTGGGCGGTCTGCCTGTCACGCCGGAGCTGGAAAAGCTGAAGAACGAAGGCTGGTGGTTCGAGCAGTTGTATGCTACCGGCACCCGCTCGGTACGCGGCATCGAAGCGGTGGTGGCCGGCTACGCGCCGACCCCGGCGCGCAGCGTGGTCAAGCTCTCGCTGGCGCAGCAGAATTTCTACACGCTGGCGCTGGGCCTGGGCAAGCAGGGCTACCACACGGAATTCGTGTACGGCGGCGAGGCGCACTTTGACAATATGCGCAGCTTCTTCACCGGCAACGGCTTCCAGAACGTGGTCGACCGCAGCGAAATGCAGCCGCAGTTCGTCGGCAGCTGGGGCGCATCCGATGAAGACCTGTTCGACAAATCGCTGGAGCGCCTGAAGACCCTGCATGCGCAGAAGAAACCGTTCTTCAGCCTGATCTTCAGCTCGTCCAACCACGAACCGTTCGAATTCCCGGACGGGAAGATCGAACTGCACGACCCGGCCAAGCAGACCGTCAACAACGCCGTCAAGTACGCCGATTACGCGCTGGGCAAGTTCATTGCCGCGGCCAAAAAAGAGGACTACTGGAAGGATACGGTGTTCCTGATCGTGGCCGACCATGACAACCGCGTGTACGGCAACAGCCTGATGCCAATCAAGAAGTTCCACATTCCCGGCCTGATCCTGGGTGCGGACGTGGCGCCGAAACGCATCACCACCCTGGCCAGCCAGATCGACCTGGGCCCCACCCTGCTGTCGATGATCGGCATTTCGAGCACCCACCCGATGATCGGCCGCGACTTCGTCAAGGACAGCACCACCCCGGGCCGCGCGATCATGCAGTTCGATAACTACTTCACCTGGCTCGAAGGGGATACCGCGACCATCCTGCGCCCAAGCCAGGAGCCGCTGATCGGCCGCTACGACTTCGCCAAGGGCGAATTGCAGCTGACCGAGACCAAGCCGACCGCAACGCAGGTGGATCAGGCGATGGCGCACGTGATCGCGCCTTCGCTGCTGTACCGCGAACAGCGCTACCGCTTGAGCAAATAATCCTTTGGGGGAATGCGGAGCGCCCGGCAACGGGCGCTCCGCGAGTCGTCACGTCGTGACGCTCTGGGTCCACGCCAGAGCCGACAGGTGGGCCTTGTTGACGTCTTCCGGCGACAGCGAGAGCGAATCGGCCAGCGAGCTGACCAGGTTCGAATTCAGTTCGCAAGCCTCCGCCAGTGCCAGGAACGGGCCATATTTGCCGCCGCGCGTCAGCAGCGCCTTCACCACCTCGTCGTTCAGCTGGATCTCCTGCAACACATCCTTCATCGGGATGCCCAGCAGGCGGTCCAGCAGCGAGAACATGCCCGCCACGAAGATATTCTCCGCGTCGGCCTTGCCCAGCGCCTTCTGGCCCAGCAATTCAGCCAGGCGGCCGCGCACCACGGCCGTTTCGAGCAGCACCGGCGAGAAGCCGGAGGTGGAAGCGGTCGCCAGCAGCAGGGTCAGCCAGCGGTACATCGGCTGGTAGCCCAGCAGCTGGATCGCCTGCTTCAGCGACTGCACTTCGCGTCCCGCGCCGAAACCGGCCGAGTTGATGTACTTCAGCAGCTTGTACGACAGGGCCGCATCGCGCTTCAGCACGCTTTCCAGCTGGGCCACGTCGGCATTGGCATTCACCATCTGCATCAGTTGCAGGATGATGGTTTGCGATGGATTCAAGCCCTGCCCTTCGCTGCCGGGGCGCGGCGTCAGGTGCAGCTTGCCGACAAAAGCGTCCAGCCCGAGGGCGGCGCAGGCATCGAAATCGGCCCAGGTGGTGACCGGACGGCCCACCATGCGGATATTGGATGTTTTCAGCAGCGAATAGGCGCGCGCCTGCGCGGCCACGTCGGCGCCGGTAAAGCGTACTTCGACATACGAACAAATAGTGCCCAGGCGGCTGCCCACGCGCGCCAGGTCGGCTTCGCGCAGCAGGATGCCGACGCCGCCCGCACGCAGGCCCTGCACCGCCGCCAGCGTGGTCGGATTGGCCAGCTCGGATGTCTTCAGCGACAGCACGGTGTGCTCGGGCGGCAGGTCGAACATGGAATCGGTCGACAGCATGCCGGGCACGGCCTGCAGGAACAGGGTCTTCTGCTTGAGCAGCCAGCCGTGCTCCGGGTGGTTCACTTGTCCCGCAACAAAGCCGACCAGGTCTTCCAGTTCAGCCAGTGTGGGTACATGGGTGGCAGCGTCCTGCTGCCAGGTAAGTTCGTAGCCGACCACGCGCTGCTCGGGATCGAGCAGGGGTTCACGAACCAGGAAATGTGTCTGATGCATACGTGGTCTTATGCTTGACTCAGGAGGGAACGGCGGCGGCCAGGGCCGCCGCCGCGAGTTACTTGTAAAGCCGGGATCAAGCGCCGAGCTTTTCGAAAATCTTGTTCAGCTTTTCATCCAGGGTGGCGGCGGTAAATGGCTTCACCACATAGCCATTGGCGCCTGCTTGCGCTGCCGCGATGATGTTTTCCTTTTTGGCCTCGGCGGTCACCATCAGCACCGGCAGCTTGGCCAGTGCGGGGTCGGCACGAATATTCTGCAGCATGGTCAGGCCATCCATATTCGGCATATTCCAGTCGGACACCACGAAGTCGAATTGCTCCGCGCGCAGTTTCGCCAGCGCCATCACGCCGTCTTCTGCCTCGTCCACGTTGGCATAACCCAGTTCCTTCAAGAGATTTCGCACGATGCGACGCATCGTCGAGAAATCGTCAACAACCAAAAATTTCATCTTTGGATCTGCCATGAATTGCTCCGTTGTTTCTACTTACGCGGTTATTAATTAAAGTGGTGTTCCCAGCATGTTGAAGGATAGCATTTTCGTTGCTCCAAGGCGAACTAACTACCCCAAAACCGTTATTCCCGTGTCAAACGCGCAATGCACGGGAGCCATGCTGTGCAAGATAACCCAATACCATGCCGGGCAGCGCCTGCAAAGCGCCCACTTCATGCGTGGCGCCCACGGCAATCGCTTCGCGCGGCATGCCGAACACCACACAGCTAGCTTCGTCCTGCGCGAAATTATACGCCCCGGCGTTCTTCATCTCCAGCATCCCGGCCGCACCGTCCTTGCCCATGCCGGTCAGGATCACGCCGACCGCGTTCTTGCCCGCATTCTGCGCCGCCGAGCGGAACAGCACGTCGACCGAAGGACGGTGGCGGTTGACCGGCTCGCCCTGGTCAAGCTTGGTCATGTAATTGGCGCCGGAGCGGGTCAGCAGCAGGTGCGAGTGGCCGGGGGCGATGTAGGCATGGCCCGGCAGCACCCGCTCGTTGCCCTGGGCTTCCATCACCGAGATCTTGCACAGCGAATCGAGGCGCTTGGCAAACGACTTGGTGAAGCCTTCCGGCATGTGCTGGGTGATCAGGATGCCCGGGCAATCGGACGGCATCTGCATCAGGAATTCGCGGATGGCTTCGGTGCCACCTGTTGACGCACCGACAATAATCAGTTTTTCCGAGGACATCAGTGGATTCCGTAATTGCGGCAGCTGCGCCCCGCCCTCCCCGGCCGTGCCGGCCGGCGGCAGGGTGCGGGCGCGCACCTTGGCCTTGGCGGCCGCGCGAATCTTGTCGGAGATCAGGTCGGCATACTCGCGCATGCCGGACTGGATCGAAATCTTGGGCTTGGTGACGAAGTCGACCGCGCCCAGTTCCAGCGCTCGCAGCGTGATTTCCGAACCGCGCTCGGTCAGCGAAGACACCATCACCACCGGCATCGGGCGCAGGCGCATCAGGCGCTCGAGGAAGTCGAGGCCGTCCATCTTCGGCATTTCGACGTCCAGCGTCAGCACGTCCGGGTTGGTCTGCTTGATCAGCTCGCGTGCCACCAGCGGATCGGGCGCCACGCCCACCACTTCCATGTCGGGCTGGCCCTTGATGATTTCCGTCATCACGCTGCGGATCAGCGCAGAGTCATCGCAAATCAAGACTTTGATCTTGTTCATGGTTG
>JBCNOX010000145.1:0-10374 GCA_039593645.1 Pseudoduganella sp. | reverse complement strand
ATCGAATCGACAATAACGAAATCGCGGATGGACAGGGTTCGAAGCATCAGATTTTGCCGTCAGTAGATGGGTATTCGTTCCAGTGCAGCTTTTCGCGCAGGGTGTTGTAGTAGCTCCAGCCTTCCGGATGCAGGAAGGTGATGGTATGCGGCGACAGGCGGATATGGATTTTGTCGCCGTTTGCCAGGCTGGCGAAGGTCTGCATGTCAAAGTTAACCGTAATGTCTTTGCCGCGCTTGATCTCGATCACGATCTCGCTGGAGTCGGGCAGCACGATCGGGCGGTTGGACAAGGCGTGCGGCGCGATCGGCACCATGACGATGCCGCCCAGCGTAGGATGCAGCAGCGGGCCGCCGGCCGACAGCGCATAGGCCGTGGAACCGGTCGGCGTGGAGATGATCAAACCGTCCGAACGCTGGTTGTACATGAACTGGTTGTCGACGTCGACGCTCAATTCCACCATGCCGGCGCCAGCGCCGCGCGAGACCACCACGTCGTTGACGGCGGTGCCGAAGAAGATCGCTTTCCCTTCGCGCATGACACGGCCTTCAAGCAAGGTGCGGCGCTCGGCCTTGTGGGTGCCGCCAAGGATGCGGCCCAGCACGGGCAGCATGTCTTCCTGGCGGATGTCGGTCATGAAGCCGAGGCGGCCCTGGTTGATGCCGATCAGCGGTGTGTCGTAGGAGGCCAGCTGGCGCGCGATGCCGAGCATGGTGCCGTCGCCGCCCATCACCACCACGGCATCGGCGCGCTCGCCAATGCCTTGCACGCTCATCGAAGGGATATCCGAGATCGCCAGGTGTTCGGCGGTATCCGCCTCCAGCACCACGCTGTAGCCGCCCTGCTTCAGGAAGTCCAGCACATCGCGCACCGGTTCTTCGATGCCGGTCGTGTTGGGGCGGACGACCAGGGCAATGGTGTTGTACATCGGATGCGTAACGGACATATCAATCTCGGTCAAAATATGGGGTGGCAACACGCAGCAGAGTAACCCATAATGCTTGCTCATGCCATGCATTGCGACGCTGGCCGATACGCTAATAAATACTGTATGTTTGCACAGTATATAACAAGGGAGACTGGAATGGCAAAAGCATTGGGCATTGGCGGGATTTTCTTCAAGTCCAAGGACCCGGTGGCGCTAATGGCCTGGTACCAGACTTGTCTCGGCTTGCCGGATGAGGCCAAGGAGTATGCCTCGTTCGCCCCGGCCACCATGCCGTCGAATGGCGCCACGGTGTTCAGCCCTTTCAAAAGCACCACTTCCTACTTCGCCCCGTCCAAGCGCGAATTCATGATCAATTTCATTGTGGATGACCTGGATGGCGCGCTGAAGCAGGTCGCTGACGGCGGCGGCACGCTGGTGGGCGATGTGCAGTCTTTCGACTACGGACGCTTTGGCTGGTTCATCGATCCGGACGGGAATAAGGTCGAGCTGTGGCAGCCGACTGCTGCGGAGTGAGGAAGAGACCGGGCGGCAGCTTTCCGCGGGGCAAGGTTGATGTAAAATTCAACCATTGATGTCCGCCCTTCTTGCCGCGCCATGGATTCCGTATCAGAAGCACAATTCGAGCTTGACCAGTTGCGCCTGCAGGCCAAGCGGCAGTTGCTTGGTACTGTGGTCCTGGGGGTCATGGCGGGGCTGCTGGCGTTTGTCGGCCAGAGTGCGTTGGGGCAGGCGCGTCCCCTGCTGGAGGGATCGTTCGGGTCCTGGCAATCGTTCTACACTTTCGTGCTGTGGGCACTGGCGATTGCCTGGGTGGTTGCATTGGCCCAGCAAGCCATTCACTTCCAGAACATCAGCGAACGCTTCGAGTCGCAGCGGCGCCTGGACGCGGTCTACGCCGGGCGCGCCGCCAAGGCGCAGGCGGCCGAGGACGCGCGCCAGCGCCAGCGAGCCGAATCCGAGGCCAGGCAAGAGGCCGAACGCATTCGGCGCCAAAACAAGAACACGCGCAGCACCAAATTCGATTATTGATTTGAGGTGATGAAGAAGGCGCTCTTCGCCGGCGTTGTCCTGTGCGGACTCACCTGATTGGCAAGTATTCTGCGCGCAGACCGCCAGCAATTTGAGCTTCCCCACTTGCTCACAAGCTGCTAATCTTGGCATTTTGACAGCAAGGGGGAATGATGTGGTTATCCTGTTTGTGGCACTGATGGCAGGGTTTGCGATCGGCAAGTTCATGCCAACCGGCCGTGGCGCCTATGCCGTGTGCACTCCGGCCAGCATCGTCGCCTATGGATTGGTCAAAACGCTGATCGCCGGTTTTCCGGATATCGCGATGCTCATTGCTGTCGGTGTTATTCAGGCGCCAGTGCTGATGCTGGGTGTGTTCCTGGCGCGCCGCAGCACCAAGCGCAATACGTTCGAAACCGAATGAGTGCCGCCTGAAACTTGAATCCAGTTCTCATACTGTTGCCCGGCATGGATGGCACAGGCGAGCTGTTTGGGCCTTTCATCGAGGCGCTTGGCGGCGAACTTGACGTGCGGATCGTGCGCTATCCGACCGACCATGCTGGCGGATATGAGGGATTGGAGGGAATCGCGCGGGCAGCACTCCCGGAAGACCGGCCTTATATCCTTCTGGGCGAATCATTCTCAGGACCGATTGCGATTTCAATTGCCGCATCGGCGCCGGCCCAGTTGCGAGGACTGGTGTTGTGCTGCACGTTTGCGCGCAACCCGAGGCCAGGGCTGGCTGTACTGAGGCCCATGATCGACGCGGTGCCGTTCAAGGCGTTGCCGGCAAGCTGGCTCGTGGCGAGGAAAATGCGAACTGCCTTTGCGCAGGCGATGGATCGGGTAACGGCGCAGGCACTCGGCGCGCGGATGCGCGCGGTGCTTGCAGTGGATGTTCGCGACCGGCTGGCGGCCTGCGATGTGCCGATCTTGTATTTGCGTGCGACGCGCGACAGGCTGGTGCCGCGCGCTGCCGCAAGCCTGATCGCCAGCGTCAAGCCGGCAACCAGGGTGGTGGAATTCGATGCGCCGCACTTCCTGCTGCAAACGGTGCCCGGGCAGGCTGCGCAAGAAATCGCGGCCTTTGTTCGGCTTAATGGGCGGAGATAATCCCCAACGCCATCACGCCCAGGATGGCGATTGCCAGCGAAATCCCGTGCAGCACGCCAAGCAGGCCCCAGCGCCAGAGCGTGCCCCACTTGCCTTTCCGGTAGACGCGCTGCATGGCCCACGGCAGATAACCGGCCACCCAGCAGAACGCCACGAATTTCAGGAAGCCATCTGACAGGAACATAAACACGCCGAGCATCACAAAGGCGAAGGCATTGGTGTGCAGCGCGAACAGCATGTGTTCGCCGTACTTCTTGCCGGTGCCGAGGTAGAGCAGCTTGAGCCACATTGCAAATACCGGCATCAGCAGGAAGATCGCATATGGCGCGTATTTATAGAAACCCGCCTGCATGACCGCGCTCTTCTCGTGGTCATTCATCTTGTCGAAGCGCTCGATGGCGTGCGAGATGCCGGGCGTTTCCTTCTCCAGCACCTGCTGCAGCCTTTCGTTGACGATCGCGGGTTGCTCTTTTGCGGGAACTACCTGCTGCGTCGCGCCTGGAGGCAACGGGCGCGGATCGACGGTAGCAACACCCGCGTCGCTGAACTTCAAAATGGCGAAGAAGATGATGCTCAGCGACAGGTAAAGCCGCAGCGGTTCGACATAGCGCTTGCGCCGGCCCGCCAGGTATTCGGCAGTCAGCAGGCCGGGGCGGAACAACAGGCGCGAAATCGTGCCCCACAAGCGCCCTTCCAGCGCAACGTAGTGGCCAATGAACTCGTGCATGAATTCACTGAAGCTGGGCGCATGCAGGTGGGTTTCCTGCCCGCACATATGGCAGAAATTTCCGGAAGTGGTGGCGCCGCAGTTGCGGCAGGCGTTGTCGGTAGCGATATCCATATTGCAATGCTACCGGTGGAATTGCTTCTATTCAAGCTGGCGACCGCCACCGCAAGCCTTCGCTACCATGGACCAAGGAGGACAACACCATGGAACCGAACAGCAAGGACCGCAAAGTCAATACGCAGGAACCCGTGGACCGCAGCGGCGGCAAGCGCCTGCCGCACGAGCGCGACGAGTCGCCGCAGGGCGAGACCCAGCAAAAGACGCGCAGCGTGATCCGCCAGGCGGCCGAGGATATCGAGCAAGGCCTGGTCGACACCGACTTGCGCGGCACGCCGGGCCTGCAAAAGCCGCAAGCCGGCAGTGAATCGAAGGCGCATCCCCTGCCCGGCACCAAGCGCGACTGAGGCCGGCCATGCGAACCGCCATCCTTTCCCTCGCGGCTTGCATCGCCGCCAGCGCAGCCTTGGCCCAATATGCGCTCGCGCAAACCTATCCGCCAGGCTGGGGGCCTAACCCGCTCCTGCCCGAGCCAAACAAGAAACTGATCCCGACCGTGAACGTGGCGCCGGTCGAACGCTGGAAAGGCGACGACAAGCCGCTACCCGCATCCGGTTTCAGCGTGAGCGCCTATGCGCGCGACCTCGACCACCCGCGCTGGCTGTACGTCCTGCCGAATGGCGACGTGCTGGTGGCCGAAACCTCGGCGCCCCCCAAGCCTGAGGACGGCAAGGGCATCAAGGGCGCCATCATGAAGCATGAGATGAAAAAGGCCGGCGCCATCACACCATCCGCCAACCGCATTACGCTGCTGCGCGACATCGACGAGCGCGGCGTGGCAAAAACGCGCGGCACCTTCATCAAGGACCTCAACTCGCCATTCGGCATGGTGCTGGTCGATAAGGACCTGTACGTGGCCAATACCGACGCGGTGGTGCGCTTCCCCTACACCGAAGGCGCGACGTCGATCAGCGCGGCCGGCATCAAGGTACTCGATCTGCCGGCCGGCCCGCTCAACCACCACTGGACCAAGAACATCACAGCCAGCCCGGACGGGCGCTTCCTGTACGTGACGGTGGGCTCGAATAGCAACGTCGGCGAGAACGGCCTGGACAAGGAAGAAGGACGCGCCGCAATCTGGGAATACGAGCGTGCCACCGGCAAGTCGCGCCTGTTTGCGACCGGCCTGCGCAATGCCAACGGCATGGCGTGGGAGCCGAAGACCAAGGTGCTGTGGACGGTGGTGAACGAGCGCGATGAACTGGGTGAGGACCTGGTGCCGGACTTCCTGACCTCGGTGAAGGATGGCGCTTTCTACGGCTGGCCATACAGCTATTACGGCCAGCGCGTCGACACCCGCGTCAAGGAGCAGCGCCCGGACCTGGTGGCGAAAGCGGTGATGCCCGACTATGCGATCGGCGGACACACCGCCTCCCTCGGCCTCGCCTTCTACGATGCCAAGCTGTTCCCGCCAAGCTGGCAAGGCGGCGCGTTCATCGGCCAGCATGGTTCCTGGAACCGCAAGCAGTTCAGCGGCTACAAGGTAGCCTTCGTGCCGTTTGCGGAGGGCCGTCCTTCCGGGCCGCCTGTAGACTTCCTGTCCGGGTTCCTGACGCGCGACGGCAAGGCTAAAGGCCGCCCGGTCGGCGTGGCGGTGGATAAAGCCGGCGCCCTGCTGGTGGCGGACGATGTAGGCAATGTGGTGTGGCGCGTGGTGCCGGCGAGCCGCTGAGAAAACCAATACAATGTAGCCATGCGAATCCTACACACGATGCTGCGGGTTGGTGACCTGCAGCGATCCATCGACTTCTACACCAAGGTGCTGGGCATGCAACTTCTGCGCACCAGCGACAATCCCGAATACAAGTACACGCTGGCCTTCCTCGGCTACGGGCATAACCCGGAGCATGCGGAGCTGGAACTGACGTACAACTACGGCGTCGAAAAATACGATATGGGCAATGCCTACGGCCATATCGCGATTTCCGCCACCGACATCGTTGCGGCCTGCGAGGCGGTGCGCGCCAATGGCGGCAACGTCACGCGCGAGCCGGGGCCGGTCAAGGGCGGGACTACGGTGATTGCTTTTGTGACTGACCCGGACGGGTACAAGATCGAACTGATCGAACGCAGCTTCGACGGCCAGGGGGCCGGGCTGCGCTGAGGGGAATCCGCCGCGGCGCCTTGACTGGCGCCGCGGCAGTTCAGAGGCTTAGTGCTGCAGCAGGGCGTTGATCGGCTCCAGGTCTTCTTCCTTGAGCGAGCCAGCCGCCGACTTCAGGCGCAGGCCATTCATGATGGTGTCGTAACGCGCCTTCGACAGGTCCTTCTGCGTCGTGTACAGCTGGCGCTGCGCATTCAGCACGTCGATGTTGATACGCACGCCCACCTGGTAACCCAGCTTGTTCGATTCCAGCGCGGACTTGGACGACACTTCCGCCGCTTCCAGCGCCTTGACCTGGGCCAGGCCGCTGTTCACGCCGAGGAAGGCCTGGCGCGCGGTCTGCGCAGCCTGGCGGCGCGACGCCTCCAGGTCGTTGCGGGCCTTGTCTTCCAGCGCGATCGATTCACGCACCTTGCTGGTGACGGCGAAACCGTTGAAGATCGGTACGTTCCATGTCACGCCGATGGCGTTGTTCTTGTTGATGCCGCCGCCAATGCCGGTGGAAGTGGTACGGCTTGAGTTGGCCACCAGATCAAGGGTTGGCATATGACCGGCGCGCTGTTTGCTGATTTCGCGCTTGGCGATCTCCACATTCAGCTTGGCGCCGGTCACGCCGTAGTTCTGCTCTTCGGCCGCCGAGACCCAGGGTTCCAGCGTTGCCGGCTGCGGGCTGGCGATGCTTACGCCGGTACGCAGCGGGGCCAGCGAACCTGGCACGGCGCCGATAATCTGCTGCAGCGCGGTGCGCTTTACTTCCAGGTCGTTCTGGGCAGCGAACTCCTGCGCCACAACCAGATCATAGGCGGCTTGCGCTTCATGCGTATCGGTAATGGTCTGGGTGCCGACTTCAAAGTTGCGCTTGGCCGATGCCAGCTGTTCGGTGGTCGCAGCTTTCTGCGCCTGGGTCGCGGTCAAGTTATCTTGCGCGGTCAGAACATCGAAGTAGGCCTGCGACACGCGCAGGATCAGGTTCTGCTGCTCCTGTGCGAAGGTCGCTTCGGCAGCGGCGGCCGACAGCTTGCCTTGCTGGTAGCCTTCCCAGTTGGCCCAACGGAACAGCGGCTGGGTCAGTTGCACTTGCATCAAGCCGCTGTAATTTTCCGTGTCAATGAAACCCAGTTTGTTCTTCGACACCTCGCCATCGTTCTTCATATTGTTGCCGTTGGCGGCGATGGTTGGCAGTAGCAAAGCGCGCCCCTGGGTGGTCCGTTCCTGGCCAGCCGACAGCGCAGCGCGGGCGCTGGCGTAGGTGGCGTCGTTGGCAAGCGCCTGTTTGTACACCTGGACCAGGTCGGCCGCCTGTGCATTCAGCGAGAACAGGGCGCTGGCAACCAGCACGGCGAGAAGGGGTTTCTGCATTTGCATCTCCGTTGGAGTCGTCAAAAAGGGTTAGTTTTCGGCCTAATATTTAGGCATCGAGCTGTCTACCTGCACAGCCCAGGCGTGAATCCCGCCTGTCAGATTGCTTACCTTGCTGAAACCATGATGCTCGAGGAAGGCTGCCACGTTGAGGCTGCGCGCCCCGTGGTGGCAGATGCAGACGATGTCTGCATCCTCGTCGAGATCGTCGAGGCGGGCCGGGATGGTCTGCATCGGCATCAGGGTCGAGCCTGCGATATGGCAGGTCTCGTATTCCCAGTTCTCGCGCACGTCCAGCAGGAAAGGCTTGGCGCGGCTCTCGTCATTGAGCCAGCCTGCCAGTTCCGGTGCGGTCAAGTGCTGCATTGGCGTTCCTTAGAAAGTGAACGCCGAAGGTTTCACCGCCAGGTCGAGCGGCTTGACATCGGTCTCAAACAGTTTGACGGTGTCGTAGCCGTGGTCGCCGGTGCGGGTGATGCGGTGCGCGGACATCACTGGCGATTCGCCGATGATGGCCACGATACGGCCGCCTACCTTCACTTGCTGCAGCACTGCTTCCGGCAGTACCGGCAGCGAGCCGGAGAACACGATCACGTCGAACGGCGCGCCGTTGGACCAGCCCTGGGCGCCATTGCCCAGTTCCACGGTCACATTGGAGATGCCGTTTGCCGCCAGGTTCTTTTCCGCCAGCGCCTTCAGTTCAGGGGCGATTTCGACGGCGGTCACGTGGCGTGCACGGTGCGCCAGCAGCGCGGCCAGGTAGCCGGTGCCCGCGCCAACCAGCAGCACGTTTTCATGTTTCTTGATTTGCGCGTCCTGTACGATGCGCGCTTCCAGCTTCGGGGTCAGCATTTGCTCGCCACCCGGCAGCGGGATGAAAGTGTCGACAAAAGCCAGGTTCTTGTAGGCTTCTGGCACGAAATTCTCGCGTTTTACGACCAGCAAGAGATCGAGGATGTCCGTATCCAGCACATCCCAAGGGCGGATTTGCTGTTCGATCATATTGAAACGGGCTTGTTCGATATTCATCTTTGTTGACTCGGTGAGGGATAAATAATCCGTCATTTTATCGTTTGTCTGGTCAGGTGGGCATATTAACGATTAAGACAACGGATCGCGGGAAATTGCGACAGTCTGCAGATTTGGGGGGGTGAACGACCAAAATCGGCAATTTACGGTTGTTTTTGCGGGGCCAGACCCTGCTGCACCAGGCCAAGGAAGGTGTCCATGAACGCATCGGCATCGACGCCCTCGTGGGTCTCGCAGGGGAAGAAGCTGTGCTTCCACATCATCAGCGTCAGCACCGGCGCGATCAGGACGTTGGTCATCATCACCGGGTCGAGCGGCCGGAATTCGCCGCGCTCCACGCCGCGTTCGAGGATGCGGGTCAGCAGGGCGCTGCCGCGCTCGATCACTTCTTCGTTATAGAACTGGGCCAGTTCCGGGAAATTGCCGGATTCGGCCATCATCAGCTTGGTCAGGCCGGCCGCCTTGGTGGCGCCGACCTTGGTCCACCAGGTGCGCAGCATCTGGCGCAGCAGTTCGTCGCTGGGCATGTCGCGCGCGGCGGCGGCATCGCTCTCCGCCTGGCCGATGGTCTGCACGATGGTGTCGCGCACCACGGCCTTGAACAATTCCTGCTTGTTCTCGAAATACAGGTAGAGCGTGCCCTTGGAGACGCCGGCGGCACGCGCCACGTCTTCCAGGCGGGTGGCGGCAAATCCGCGATCGACGAACAGCTCCAGCGCGGCCGCCAGCAATTCCTGCGGGCGCGCGTCCTTGCGCCGCTCCCAGCGGGGCTTGGTATCAGTCGGGGCTTGCATACTAAATAAAAGTTGATTCCTGGTAACTTACTCGTGAGTCATTTATATTAGTGGCCCCGCCTCCGGGCGTCAAGTTTCGGGGCGCTGCGCCACCGCAAAGACCGCCTGCACCACCATCGCCATCCGCTTGTAATCCAGCTTGTCGAATGTATCGCCAGCGCGGTGATAATTCCGATTGCGCATGAATGCCGTGTCGGTCACCATCAGCGCCGGATAGCCCTGCACCCAGTAACTGCGATGGTCGGAAAAGTCGATGCCCTGCACTATGCTGGGCGCGTTGAGCGAGTAGACCGGCAACTCCGACGCGCCAGTCATGGCCGCCTTCACCGAACGGCTAAGACCAAAATCACCGAACTGCCCCACCAGTGCGATGAAATTGCCGCGGTCCGGATAGCCAAGCTTCATCGCCCCCACCGGATACGCCTGGCTGCCTGGGCGGTCGCTGAAGTATCCGATCATCTCCAGCGACAGCATCAATTCCACGTCGCGCCCGGCAGCCTTCAGCGCGCTGGCATGCCACACACTGCCCATGTGGCGTGTGCGGAAATATGGCGGCTCTTCCAGGGTGTAAGCCACCAGTTCAACCGGGCGCGTTGGCGCGGCTTTGCCCAGCAGGTGCGCCAATTCCAGCAAGCCCGCCACGCCGCTGGCATTATCGTCCGCTCCTCGCGTGGCGCCATGGCTGTCGTAATGGGCGCCAATCACCAGCAGGCGTCCACTGGCAGGACCGAAGCGCGCGACCACGTTCTTGTAGCGATTGGCGTCGACCATCACATCCTGGATCGACACCTGCGCACCAGCTTCCTTGAATTGCGCTTCGATGTATGCCGCCGTGCGCTCCAGATTTGCACGGTGTTCGAATGAACGCGGATGGAAATCGATGGACAGCTTTTTTACGTGCGCCTCGAGCCTGACGGGATCGACCGCCGGCGGCGTTGAAGGCACAGCAGTTACCAAAGGCTGGCCGATCATTGCAGCCAGGGCCAGCGTCCCCGCAACGATGACAGCCAATGCAGCGAGCAAGCGGCGAGGCTTGCGCGCAGGCGACTGCGAAAAATCCATTCAGTACTCCCTGTCGTCAAATCTTATAAGAGGATTCCGAATCCATTAGGAGGATTCGGACAACCTTTTCGCTTGCAATCATTCCACCTGCAACGACTAGCCCGGGTGGGCT
>JBCNOX010000144.1:0-10385 GCA_039593645.1 Pseudoduganella sp. | reverse complement strand
ACCAGGCGCGGCCGCACTTCCAGCGGAATGCCGGGACCTGTACCGCTGATGCTGAAGCTGACGCGTGCCAGCCCGTCGGTGGTCTCGCCGGAGGCGCGCAGGCGTACTTCGCCGCGTTCGGTGAACTTGATGGCATTGCCCAGCAGGTTGAGCAGGATCTGGCGGATGCGATTGGGGTCGCCCTGCACATGGCGCGGCAGGCCCGGCGCCAGTTCGCAGCGCAGCAGCAGGGCCTTGGCGTCAGCTTGCGGGCGCAGGATGGTAATGGCCTCGTCGATGATGTCGATCAGGTCCAGGTCCTGGGTGTTGATCGACAGGCGTCCGGCGTCGATGCGGGAGAAGTCGAGCAGGTCGTTCAGGATGGCCAGCAGGGCTTCGCTGTTCTTTAGGCCGATGCGCAGGTATTCGACCGTGCGGTCGGCAATGGTGCGGTCGCGCAGGGCAAATTTCAGCATACCGATAACGCCGGCCAGCGGGGTGCGGATATCGTGGCTCATGGCCGCCAGGAAGTCGATGCGGTGGCGGCCCAGTTTCTCATTTTGAATCTGGGTTTGCTTCAGCGCGGCTTCCCGCGCTGCCAATTGCTTCTTTAAGCTGCGGTTCTCCCAAATCAGCAGGATAAGCGCCGCCAACCCCAATATTAATAAGAGGGGTGCAACTGGTTCAATAAACGATGCAAACGAAGAAAGCAAAATATTAATGATCTCCTCAATAGCAATATTGTAATGGACAAATAATCATGGCGTGATACCGAATTGTTATGCCCCGGCGCACTCGTGTATGATTCCGGCTATGTTAATTTCTCCTGAACAAGGGCTAGCCTTCCTGGCTGCCGCCATGCTCATTACTGTTTCCCCAGGTCCAGATAACCTGATGGTATTAAGTATGGGCATGTCTCGAGGACGCAAGCAGGGCGTGGTATTCGGCCTCGGTTGCGCCCTGGGTTGCCTGAGTCATACGCTGCTGGCTGCGCTGGGCGTGGGCGCATTGATTGCCGCATCGCCAACCGCATTTACTGCGCTCAAGGTTGCGGGTGGACTCTACCTCATCTGGATGGGATATGGCGCACTGCGCAGCAAGGGGGGCGCGCAGGTGGGCCAGGCGGCCTTGCCCGAGGAGTCCCTGGGCAAGCTGTTTGTCAAAGGTTTGTTTGCGAATGCGATCAACCCGAAGGTGGTGCTGTTCTTCCTGTCCTTCCTGCCGCAGTTCGTGGTGGCGGGGCGTGGCGACGCAAGCTGGCAAACCGCCCAATTGGGCCTGATCTTCACTTTGCAGGCCTGCCTGCTGTTCGGGACTCTGGGCTATTTCTCCGGCGCGGTGGGCAAGTGGATCAACCGTAACCCACGCGCCGGCCTGTGGCTGGACCGCGGCGCGGGTGCGATCTTCGTCGGCCTGGGTTTGCGCCTTATCGTCGCGCGCTGATCGCGAACCTCAGTTCCATCTCGTCTTTGACGGCCAGCGCGCCGCCCAGGACGGCAAACGGCGTAATGCCGAAATCGGTCTGCTTGACGGTAAAGGCGCCGTTGGCCAGCACGGTGGCGCCTTGCTCGCGCAACTGCAGCGGCACCTGGTACTCGCGCGTCACGCCATGCAGGGTGATTTGCGCGCGTAGTCTGTCCTTTGTTCCGGGTTCGAGCGCGGCCCGCACCAGCACCCAGGGGTAGCTGTCCGCTTGCAGTACTTTGCTGAACATGTTGCGGCGGGTGCCGTCGATGGCGTCGGCCGAGGGCTGCGTTTCCAGGCCGGCTTCCTTGCGCAGGACTGCCTCGTCGACGGTGAGCTGGTCAAGCCGGAAGCGCAGTTCGCTGCGGCCTTGTTCAACGTCGACGAAACCCTCGATCTGGCGGGTGGCGACAACGTGATCGTGACCCATGCGCGCCAAAGGACCGCCGCGGCGAACCGTGATGGCGACCAGCGAGTCGCCCGCGACGATGCGATGCGCCGAATGGCTGGCCTGCAACGGTGGCGCTGCCGTGGCCGGCGGTGCGGCAGCCGGGGGCGGAGGCTGTGTGCTGCAAGCGGAAATGGCAAACGCCGCCGCTAAAAACGCGGCACGATAAGTCCATTTGCAAATTTTTTTTCGCATTGTGACTATTGGAGAGTTTCTATTATAAAAAGTGTACTATCTTAAACGAAGTCGTGATGTTTTCGTCTTCGAGAATATCCCCCTTGCACTTTCAAATCTCTCCCGATTTGAATCCCTTAACCCGCGCATAGACGCGGGTATTTTTTTCCCGATTATTTTGCTTCCTTAATGAACTCCTAAGCATAAGGCGGCCGAATGCTGGCAAAGTACGTCCATAGCGTACAGCATCCCTGTGCGCCGGGTTGCCGGATTCCTCAATCCGGCACGGTTTCTTCTATCCCCGCGCCCTAAAAAGCGTTTTTCACCGGCTCCCTCCAAATGGCCGGTTTTTTTTTGCCGGTACGGGTTATCCTTTGCGCCACGATGCTCATGGAGGATTCCCGATGATCGACCTGTACACCGCCGCAACGCCGAATGGCCACAAGATTTCCATTGCTTTGGAAGAGCTGGAACTGCCTTATGAAATGCATGTGCTCGACCTGGGCAAGAATGAACAGAAGGAGCCGTGGTTCACGGCCATCAATCCGAATGGCCGCATCCCGGCGATCGTCGACCGCGCCAACGACAACTTCGCGGTGTTTGAATCGGGCGCCATCCTGATTTACCTGGCCGAGAAGACCGGCCGCCTGATGCCGCAGGACGCCAAAGGCCGCTCTCTGGTGCTGCAATGGCTGATGTTCCAGATGGGCGGCATTGGTCCGATGATGGGGCAGGCCAATGTGTTTTACCGCTATTTCCCCGAGAAGATCCAGCCGGCCATCGACCGTTACCAGGGCGAGTGCCGGCGCCTGTTCCGTGTGCTCGATGGGCGCCTGGCGCAGCATGAATTCCTGGCCGGCGATTATTCGATTGCCGATATCGCCAATTGGGCCTGGGTACGCACCCATCGCTGGTCGGGCGTTGAAACCGAGGGCTTGGAGCATTTGCAGCGCTGGATCCGCCAGATCCGGTCCCGTCCCGCCGTGCTGCGCGGCATCGATCGCCCACCGAGCAATGTGTTGGAACGAGCGGACAGCCAGGATAAAGTTGAGCAATTTGCCGCCGAGGCGCGCAAAATGCTGGAAACCGGCCAATCGCGCTGATCACACAACAAAAGGAGACCTGATGAAGCTGTACACCGCCCCCCGTGCTCCCAATCCGCGCCGCGTCGCCATGTTCCTGGCGGAGAAGGGCATCCAGCTGGACTTGCAAATGGTCGACCTGGGCAAGGGTGAACATCGCAGCGAAACCTACCTGGCGGTGAATCCATTCGGCCGCGTGCCGGCGCTGGAACTGGACGATGGCCGCATCCTGTGCGAAACGCGCGCCATCTGCACCTACCTGGAAGGCCTGCATCCGGCGCCGAACCTGATGGGCGAGGGCAGCGAGGAGCGCGCCTTCATCGAAATGGCGGACCGCCGCATGGAGCTGTACCTGTTCGCCATCGCAGCCAACAGCATCCGCCATTCCCATCCCGGCTTCGCGCCGATCGAAAATCCGCAATTTCCCGACTTCGGCGCGTCGCAGGGCGAGAAGTTCCGCGAGAATGCAAAATGGATGGATCGGCTGCTGGCAGGCCAGCCTTTCGTGGCGGGGCAGCGTTTCACGATTGCCGACATCACCGGTTTTTGCGCAATCGAGTTTGCGCGCGGGCTGATGAAATTCCGCCCGTCCGACCATGGGCTGGCGCACCTGCAGGCCTGGCGCGACCGTATCGCCGCGCGCCCCAGCGCCACTGCCGGGGCCTGAGCGATGAGTGCGGGGCAGCGCCGGCGCTGGCTGGGCTGCATGGTCCGCTGGCCAGGTGCGGCCGCCCTGGCCGCGCTGTCACTGGCTTGCGTGCCGTCGCTGGCTTCGGCCAGGCCGCGTGCATTGCGTGCCGTGGCCCTGGCCATTCCGCCATTTGCCGCGCTGGACGCGAATGGCCGCAAGACCGGACTTTTCGTGGAAGCGATTGAATTGATCGCCCGCGAGTCCCAGCGCCAGATCGAGATCACCGTGGCGCCTTACGCGCGCGCCATCGCCATGCTGCGCTCGGGCGATGCGGACGTAATGATCTCCACCTCCAACTCCGCGATTGCGGAGATTGCCGAACCGATGGGCATGTTGTGGACCACGGAAGTCATCGCCATCGGGCGCCCCGGCATCAAGCTCGATGGCCTGCAGGATTTGCGGGGCCGTACCGTCGGCATGCTGCGCGGCTCGGATTACGGTGCGGCCTTCCTGGACGACCGCGAATACCGCAAGCATGAAATTACCGACCAGTTGCAGGGCATCCGCATGCTGCTCGAGGGCCGGCTCGATGCTTCCATCGGCACGCGGCTGGCGATATTCCACTCGATGCGCCTGCTAGGCGTGCCGCGTGCGCGGCTGGGGGGAACCATGGCCGTGCAGGCGCGTGAAATCCACCTGCACCTGAGCCGTCATCATTTCGATGAAGCGCTGGCGACGGAACTGCGGCGCGCCGTGCACGAATTGCGCAGCAGCGGCAAGGCCGATGCTTTGCTGACTAAATACCTGGCCGGGCTGCCTGCTGCCTGAATTTCCCGACGATCCCGCTGGGGAAGAAGTAAATGGCAAGGATGAACAGGATGCCGAGCCACAGCAGCCAGCGGTCGGGGTGCAGGGCCGCTTCCAGCACCGGTACGCCGGCAACGGCGCCGGCAGCTTTTGCCATCAGCGCCTTCAGGTAATTGTTGGCCAGGATGAACAGGGCAGCGCCGATCACCGAACCATACATGGTGCCCATGCCGCCGATGACCACGATCAGCAGGATGTCGGTCATCACTTCAAAGCCAAGCGTGGTCTTGGGGCCGACATAGCGCAGCCACAGCGCCATCAGGGCGCCAGCCAGCGCGGCGGCCACGGCGCCGATGCAGTTGGCGGCAATGCGGTACAGCACGGTGCGGTAGCCCAGGGCCTCGGCGCGGAACTCGTTCTCACGGATCGCCTGCAGCACGCGGCCGAACGGGGAGTTGACGATACGCAGGAGGGCCAGGAAGATCGCCACCGCGCAGAAAAGCACGATGTAATAGGTGAGCACCTTGCCGTCCAGGATGCGCCCCATGAATTCGCCGAACTCATTGGCTGGCGACAGCAGGTCTGGCACGTCGAAGGTCTTGCCATCTTCGCCGCCGGTCCACTCCGACATCTGCGATGCCAGCACCGCAAACGAGGATGCCACCGCCAGCGTAATCATGGCGTAGAAAATCGCGCGCACGCGCAGCGCAAACAGGCCGATGATGAAGGCCAGCACCAGCGTCAAGGCCAGCGCGGCCGCCAGGCCCAGAGCCATCGGGCCCCAGGACGGCGTGGGACGGTCGAACCCGAGTCCGACGCCATAGGCGCCGATACCGAAGAACATGGTGTGGGCGAAGGACACGATCCCCGTGTAGCCGATCAGCAGGTCGTAGGAAGCGACCAGCACGATGTAAATGCAGATCGTCGCGGCGGTGTTCAGCGGCCGCGCGCCAGTGGTGATGAAGGGGGCAAAGGCCAGGCCCAGCACGACCATGAGCAGCATGATGGACAGGGCGCGGCTGCGAGGCAGGTCGCCGGAAAGAAGGTTATTCAGCATTTCATTTCCTCGACAGGCCGGCCGGGCGCCACAGCAGGATGGCGATCATGAGCACGATATGGGACACGAGCGCCAGCTTGGGCGCCAGGAAGCCGGCATAATTGGCCGTCAGCGCCATCAGCAGGGCGCCGATGAAGCAGCCGCCCACCGAACCGAGGCCGCCGATAATGATGGTGATGAAGACCATGACCATCACTTCGCCGCCCATGGAAGCGGTCAGCGTTTCCTTGTACAGGCCCCACATCACGCCGCCCAGGCCGGCCAGCGCTGAGCCGGCCGCGAATACCGCCACGAACAGGCGGCGAATCCGGTAGCCAAGGGCTTCGACCATCTCGCCATTCTCCACGCCGGCGCGGATCAGCAAGCCAAGCTTGGTGCGGTTCAGCACCAGCGTGAGCACGATGAACACCAGCACCCCGACCGCGACCGCCAGCAGCCGGTATTTTTCGATTGCCGCATCGCCCAGCACAAAGGCGCCGCGCAAGGCGGTGGGCAGCGGCATCGGCTTATGATCCGCCCCCCAGACCACGTGGATCAATTGTTCGACCACGATCATGCCGCCCATCGTGATCAGGATCTGTTTCAGGTGCTGTCCGTAGACCGGCATGATGATGACGCGCTCGAACACCAGCCCCAGGACAGCCGTGACGGCCATCGCCATTGCAATCGCCAGCCCGAGCGCGGCCAGGTTCATGCCGAGCGAATTGGCCTCCATCCAGCCCTGCATCGGCACCAGCACCAGGGTGGCGGCGAAGGCGCCGACGGAAACAAAGGCGCCGTGGCCGAAGTTCAGCACGTCCATCAGGCCGAACACCAGGGTCAGGCCGCTGGACATGATGAAGATCATCATCCCCATCGCCAGCCCGGCCACGGTCAGCGTGACCCAGGTCGGCATGCTGCCCACCAGCGGCAGCATGGCCAGCATCAGGGCCGGCACCAGCAGCAATGGAATGTAGTCGCGTGGGACGGTAGGCATCTCGTGCGGCTCCTATTGGTGTGAATCGAGGGCCAGGCCGAGCAGGCGTTCCTGCAAGGCGCGGTCGGCAGCCAGTTCGGCCATGGAGCCGCTGTGCACGATGCGGCCGTCGTCCATCACGGCTACCGTGTCGCCAAGCTGGCGCACGAAATTGAAGTTCTGTTCGACCAGCAGCACCGTGGTCTGGCCCTTGAGCTGGCTGATTGCATCGGCCAGGTTCTGGATGATGGCCGGTGCCAGTCCTTTGGTCGGCTCGTCGATCAGCAGCAGTTCGCGCGGCTCGATGATGGCCCGCGCAATCGCCACCATCTGTTTCTGGCCGCCGGACAGGTTGCCGGCGGGGTAGTTCCAGAATTTCTGCAGGGCCGGGAAGAAGGAGAAGATCCATTCCAGCCGCGCCGCGTCCATCGGCCCGCTGCGCGCCGCCAGGTAGAGGTTTTCGCGCACGGTCAGGGCGCTGAACACGGCCATCGATTCGGGCACGTAGGCGATGCCGGCCTGCGCGATATCGGGCGTGCGCAGCTTGCCGATGTCGCGGCCATTGAATTCAACCTTGCCGGCGCTGGCCTGCCACAGGCCCATGATGGTGCGCAGCGTGGTGGTCTTGCCGGCGCCGTTGCGGCCCAGCAGGACCGTCAGGCCGCCGCGCGGCACGGCCAGGTCGACGCCTTGCAGGATGTGGTACTCGCCGATATGGGTATGCACCCCGGACAGTTTGAGCAGCGCGTCAGTCATGGCTTGCAGTTCCCAGGTAAGCTTCCTGCACGATGGCCGACGACATGACGGCGGCAGGCTCGCCGTCGGCCACCAGGGCGCCGTTGTGCAGCACGATGATGCGGTCGGCCAGCGCCCGCACCACGTCCATCTTGGGTTCGACCAGCAGCACCGCCTTGTTGCGCTCCGCCTTGACCTGGTGGATCAGGTCCAGCACCACTGGCACTTCGTCCACGCTCATGCCGGCGGTCGGCTCGTCGAACATCATCACTTCCGGCTCCAGCGCGAGCATGATGGCCACTTCCAGCTTGCGCTTGTCGCCGTGCGACAGGGCGGCCACCTGCGTGTTGCGCCGCGCCGCCAGCGCCACGCGCGCCAGGTAGTAGTCGGCGCGCTCGATCAGCTCCTTGTGGCTGGACCAGATCGACCACAGTTTCATGCCCGCATTGGCGCGCGCCTGCACTGCCAGACGCACGTTCTCATGCACCGACAGGTGCGGGAACAGATTGGTGAGCTGGAAGGCACGGCCGATGCCTTTGCGGGTACGGGCTGCCGGGCCGCTGCGGGTGATGTCTGCGCCGCGCAGCAGCACTTGGCCGCTGGTTGCAGGCAACTGGCCGGACATCAGGTTGAAATAAGTGGTCTTGCCGGCGCCGTTCGGGCCGACGATCACTGTCAACTGGCCCGCATGGAAGTCGGCGCTGACATTGTCGACGGCCGTGTGGCCGCCGAAGCGGATGGTCAAGCCGCGTGTGGAGAGCAATGGAGTCATTGTTCAGCGCCGCTTGTTCTTGATCGGTACCGGCAGCTCGGAGGCCGGAATCTCGCGCACCAGTTCCAGCAGGTCCCATTCGTTCTTCTGGTCCTTCTTGATGCGGAAGTGGTACATCGGCTGCATGGCCTGGTGGTCGTCCTTGCGGAAGCTCATTTTCCCCTTCGGCGTGTCGAACTCCATGCCCTCCATGGCGGCGATCATTTTTTGCGTGTCGCCGCCGCCCGTTCTGGCAAGGGCGGTGTAGACGGCGCTGGCTGCCGTGAAGCCGCCGGCGGTGAACATGTCGGGAGGCTTGTTGTAGCGCTTCTGGTGCTCGGCGACAAACCAGTCGTTCATCCGGTTCTTCGGGAAGTCGTAGTAGTAATAGATCGTTCCTTCGGTGCCGGCGAACGATTTCCAGGTCTTCAGCACCGGCAGGATATTGCCGCCCGGCGCCAGCGTGATACCGTAGCGCTCAGGCTTCATGTCGGCGATCTTGTTCATCGGGTTCGGTCCGGCCCAGATGATCTGCAGCACGCGCGGCTGCGGCGCGTCCTTCAGCTTGTCGAACAGGCGCTGCGCCGAAGCGGTGAAGTCGGTGGCGTTCTGCGGCGCGAACTCCTCGTGCACGATATTGGCTTTGGAACCGGTCAGCCTGAGCGCTTCGCGCGCAGCCGCGACGGCGTCCTTGCCGAAGGCGTAGTCCTGCGCCAGGAAGGCCACGCTGCCTTGCTTGAACGTGGAGGCGGCGGCCAGTCCGTCCTGCATGGAATTGCGGGCGGTGCGGAAGATGTACTTGTTCCATTTGGCGCCCGTGATCGCATCTGCCACCGCCGGTTCCACGATCAGGACCTTCTTGTATTCGGCTGCGATGGGCAGCATGGCGATGGCGGAGCCGGAAGAACTGGTGCCGACTGCGATGTCGACCTTATCGTCGCCATAAGCCTCGGCCAGCAGGGTGCGGCCCAGGTCCGGCTTGCTCTGGTCGTCCTTGACGAACACCTTCAGCTTGCGGCCGTTGATTTCCATTTTGCCGCCGGTAAGGTACTCAAGGCCCATCATGAAGCCGGTTTCAGTCTCCTTGGCGTAAGGCTCGAGGATGCCAGTCTTGCCGGCGATCAGGGCAACCTTCAGGTCCTGCGCCGGCGCGAGCACCGGCAACAACGCGAACAACAGCGGTATCAGTCTCTTCATCAAGTCAATCCACACTGGCGAGGAAGTGGCGCAGCGCTTCCTGCGCTGCGGGCTCGGACAGCATCGGCGCGTGGCCGACATCGGGCACCTCAGCATACAGCATGCGCGGTGCGGCGGCGCGCATGGCATTGGCCTGGGCCGGCTCGATCAGGTCCGACAGCGCACCCCGGATCAGCATGGTCGGGCGGCGCCTGGCCAGCCGGCGGAAGGCAAAGTGCGCGGCCATCGAAGTCGAGCGCAGCTTGTTGGCGCGGATTGGTACCGCGATATTCGGGTCGTAGCGCATGGCCAGCGTGCCATCGCCCGCTTCGCGGAAGGCGCGGCGCGCCCAGCGCTCCCATTCCTGCGCCGTATTGGCGGGGAAGGCGACTGCATTGATGCCGCTGATGTAGTCGGCAGCCTGCTGCCAGCTTGTGAACTGTTCGCCTTTGCCGGTGTAGCTGCGGATGCGCGACAGCCCCCGTTCCGACAGGGTCGGCCCCACGTCGTTCAGGACGGCGGCGGCAACCAGGGTCGATTTGCGCAGCGCCAGGGTCATGGTGATCAAGCCGCCCATCGAGGTGCCGATGAACACGGCCCGCTCGATCCCCAGGTCGTTGGCCAGCTTTACCACGTCGTTGGCGTAGACCATCGGCGTATAGCGGTCGGGCTGGGAATCGTATTCGGAATTGCCGCGGCCGCGCACGTCGACGGCGAGCACGCGCCGGCCCTGGGCTGCGATCCACGGCGCGACGTCTTCGAAGTCGGCCGAATTGCGCGTCAGGCCGTGGATGCAGATTACGGGCAGGCGCGCCGGTCCGCTGGCGGCAGGGTAGTCGCGCGCATAAAGGCGCAGGCCATCGTCGCTGGTGTAGCTGATCTCGGAATACATGGTCCTCGTGGGCAGCGTTGCAGGAGCGTGCAGTGTGCAAGAAATGCATCGAAGCGGGAACCGGCGGCCGCGCCCACTGTGTGTGCAATTTTGCACAGCAACACTACGGCGCAGGAAAATGATGCACAATAAGCCGCATGAAAACACTGCCCGAATGGACTGACCTGCGCTTCTTCCTGGAGCTGGCGCGCGCCGGCACCTTGTCCGGCGCCTCGCGCCGGCTGGAAGTGGAGC
>JBCNOX010000143.1:0-10432 GCA_039593645.1 Pseudoduganella sp. | reverse complement strand
TGCGCCTGTTGCGATAACAAAAACGATATGGGTCCTGCGAAAAAATGAATTAGATCGGCATGACGGATTCTCCTAATATTGTCTTACTATAATTCAGGAGACCCGCATGACTGTCACCCGCAGGACTATTCTCGGCGGCGCGTTCGCCCTCGCTTTTGCTGCTTCGGGCAGCGCATTTGCAGCCAAGCCGCTGGTGATGGGCTTTTCCCAAGTGGGCGCCGAAAGCGAATGGCGCACCGCCAACACCGCTTCCATCAAGGACGCCGCCAAGCAGGCCGGCATCACCCTCAAGTTCGCCGACGCGCAGCAGAAGCAGGAAAACCAGGTCAAGGCGATTCGCTCCTTCATCGCCCAGCGGGTGGACGTGATCGCGTTCTCGCCGGTGGTGGAAACCGGCTGGGAAACCGTGCTGCGTGAAGCCAAGGCGGCCAAGATTCCGGTGATCCTGACCGACCGCGCCGTGAAGGTGGCGGACAAATCGCTGTATGTAACCCTGATCGGCTCCGACTTTGTGGAAGAAGGCCGCCGCGCAGGGAAATGGCTGGTCGATTACGCGGCCAAGTCGAACAAGCCGGTACTGAATGTGGTCGAACTGCAGGGTACCGTGGGTTCGGCGCCGGCACTGGACCGCAAGGCCGGTTTCGAAGAAGCGATCAAGGGCAACCCGAAGCTGAAGGTGATTCGCACCCAGACCGGCGAATTCACCCGCGCCAAGGGCAAGGAGGTGATGGAAGCCTTCCTGAAAGCCCACGGCAAGGATATCAACGTGCTGTATGCGCACAATGACGACATGGCGATCGGCGCGATCCAGGCCATCGAAGAAGCAGGGCTCAAACCGGGCAAGGACATCATCATCGTATCCATCGACGGGGTGAAAGGCGCCTTCCAGGCCATGATCGCCGGCAAGCTGAATGTGTCGGTTGAATGCAGTCCGCTGCTTGGCCCGCAGCTGATGAAGGCGGCCCAGGACGTCGTCGCCGGCAGGCCGGTGGCGCCGCGCATCGTGACCGAGGAGCGTGTGTTCCCGGCCGAAGTGGCGGCCAAAGAACTCCCGAACCGGAAATACTGATGGCTAATGCGGCGGCGCCGGTGCTGGAGCTGTCCGGCATCCATAAGGCATTCCCGGGCGTGAAGGCGCTGAGCGAGGCTGGGTTGCGGCTCTATCCTGGCGAGGTCCACACCCTGATGGGGCAGAATGGGGCGGGCAAGTCGACCCTGATCAAGGTGCTGACCGGCGTGCACGCGCCGGACCAGGGCGGCATCACGATGGAAGGCCGGGCAATCCATCCGCGTTCGACGCTCGAGGCGCAGGAGCTGGGCATTTCCACCGTCTACCAGGAAGTGAACCTGTGCCCGAACCTGTCGGTGGCCGAGAATATCTTCATAGGCCGTTACCCGCGCAAGTGGGGCATGGTCGACTGGGCGGCGATGCGAACGCGCGCTTCGGCGCTGCTGCGCGAGCTGGAAATCGATATCGATGTGAGCGCGCCGTTGTCGCGCTATCCCCTGGCGATCCAGCAGATGGTGGCGATATCACGGGCCTTGAATATTTCTTCCCGCGTCCTGGTGCTGGACGAACCTACTTCCAGCCTCGACGAGGCGGAGGTGCAGTTGCTGTTTCGCGTGCTGCGGCGCTTGCGCGAGCAGGGCATGGCGATATTGTTCGTGACGCACTTCCTTGACCAGACCTACGCTATCTCGGACCGTATCACCGTAATGCGCAACGGTGAACGGGAAGGGGAGTATGCGGCAGCCGACCTGTCGCGTATCGCGCTGGTGAACAAGATGATTGGCAAGCCGGCGGATGCTCCCGACGCAGGAGCGGCGCCGGCTGCAGCCGCCGATGCGGGCGCGAGCCCCTCGGCACGCGTCGTGCTGGAGACTCGTGGCCTCGGTCGCAAAGGCGTGCTGCAGCCGGTGGACATGCAAGTGCGCGAGGGAGAGGTGCTCGGCCTGGCGGGCCTGCTTGGCGCCGGCCGCACCGAACTGGCGCGCCTGCTGTTCGGCGCAGACCGCGCCGACAAAGGCGATATCGCGATTGGCGACAAGGCATACGGCACGTTCGCCAACCCGCGCCAGGCAATTGCCGCCGGCATCGGCTTCTGCTCGGAAGACCGCAAGCTGGAAGGAGCGATCCTGTCGCTCTCCGTGCGCGAAAACCTGGTGCTGGCGCTGCAGGCGCGCCAGGGCATGCTGCGCGCCATTCCCATGCAACGCCAGCGTGACCTGGCGGAAGAATACGTCAAGGCCCTCGGCATCCGTACTGCCAGCATCGAGACGCCAATTGGCACGCTTTCCGGCGGCAACCAGCAGAAGGTGTTGCTGGCACGCTGGCTGGCCACCGGTCCGCGCCTGATGATCCTGGATGAACCAACGCGCGGCATCGACGTGCGCGCCAAGCAGGAAATCATGGATTACGTTACTACGCTGTGCAAGCGCGGCATGTCGCTGCTGTTCATTTCGTCCGAATTGCCGGAAGTGCTACGCGTCAGCGACCGCATGATCGTCATGCGCGACCGTGCCACCTGCGGCGAATACCAGCGCGGCGAGCTGGATGAAACGACCGTGCTGCACGCTATCGCAGGGGAGGCCGCATGACACAGAATGCCGCTTCCGCCGGCGCGATGCCGGCCGTCCCTTCTCAGGGCAAGGCTGCGCGCCTGTCGGCCCACCCGCTGGCACGCCCGCTCGGCGCGCTGATCGTCCTGCTGCTGATTAACCTGTTCGCCGTCCCCGGCTTCTTCCACCTGGAAGTGAAAGACGGCCACCTGTACGGCGCCATGGTCGACATTCTGAACCGCGCCGCGCCTTTGATGCTGGCCGCTACCGGCATGACCATCGTCATCGCCATGCGCGGCATTGATATCTCGGTTGGCGCCGTAGTGGCGCTGGCAGCGGCCGTCGCCTGCACCATGGCCGCCGCCGAACAACCGCTGTGGCTGGCCTTTGCCGCCGCCCTGGGCGCAGCCCTGCTGTGCGGCATCTGGAACGGCCTGCTGGTCGCCAGCCTTGGCCTGCAGCCGATCGTCGCCACCCTGGTACTGATGGTCGCCGGGCGCGGCCTCGCGCAACTGGTCACCGACGGCCAGATCGTCACCGTCTACCGCGACGACTTCTTCGTGCTTGGCAGCGGCTACCTGCTTGGACTGCCGGTCGCGCTCTACCTTGCACTGGCGCTGGTGGCAGCCGTCGCGCTGGCCATGCGCAAGACGGCGCTCGGCCTGTTCACGCAGGCAGTCGGCGTCAACCCGGTTGCGGCGCGCCTGGCAGGCATCCGCGCCGGAGCCCTGATCTTCGCCAGCTATGCGTTTTGCGCCGTCTGCGCAGGCCTGGCAGGGCTGATCATCAGCTCGAACATCAAAAGCGCTGACGCCAATAACGCCGGCCTGCTGCTGGAACTGGACGCCATACTGGCCGTCACGCTCGGCGGCACGTCACTGGCCGGCGGCAAATTCAACCTGGCCGGCAGCGTGATCGGCGCCCTGATCATCCAGACACTCACCTATACCGTTTATTCCCTCGGCGTGCCGCCCGAAGTCAACCTCGTCGTCAAGTCGCTGGTGGTGTTCGCGGTCTGCCTGTCGCAAAGGAGCAAGGCATGACCCGCGCCCCGTATTTCACGTCCCTGGTCACGGTGGGCCTGCTGGTGGTCTTGCTGGTGGCGGGCGGCATTGCCTATCCCGGCTTTCTGTCGCTGCAGGTGATGCTCAATCTCCTGATCGACAATGCCTTCCTGCTGGTGATCGCCATCGGCATGAGCTTCGTCATCCTTTCGGGCGGCATCGACCTCTCCGTCGGCTCCGTGCTGGCGCTCAGCACCATGGTGGCGGCGTGGCTGCTGCATGCCGCGCACTGGCCGCCTGCTGCCGTGATGGCGGCAGTGCTGCTGATGGGCGTGGTGTTCGGCGCCGGCATGGGCGCCCTGATCCACTTCTTCCGCCTGCAGCCCTTTATCGTGACGCTGGGCGGCATGTTCCTGGCGCGCGGCCTGTGTTACCTGATCAGCGTGAACTCGATCCCGATCGAAGACCCGGCATTCGTAGCAATCTCGCAGGCGCAGGTCGGCATCTTCGACGGCTTTGTTTCGCCGGGCGTGCTGGTTGCGCTGGCGCTGCTGGCAGTGGCGATGGTGGTGGCACACCTCACCCCTTTCGGCCGCGCCGTCTATGCGGTCGGCGGCAACGAACAGTCGGCCCAGATGATGGGGCTTCCGGTCGGCGCCACCAAGGTGGCGGTGTACGCCATCAGCGGCGGCTGCGCAGCGCTGGCGGGCCTGCTGTTCGCCTTCTACATGCTGTCCGGGTATGGCCTGCACGCACAAGGCACGGAACTCGATGCGATTGCTGCCGTGGTCATTGGCGGCACGCTGCTGACCGGTGGTTACGGCTATGTGGCCGGCGCACTGACCGGCGTACTGGTGCTGGGCGCCATCCAGACCCTGATTGTCTTCGACGGTACGCTCAGCTCATGGTGGACCAAGATCGTGATCGGCGTGCTGCTGTTCGCGTTCTGCGCGCTGCAAAGGCTGCTGGCCTGGAAACAGAAAAACTAAAAGGAGACTTCATGTTCAAGAAAGCAGCCCTCGCTTCAGCGCTGGTCGCGATGACCAGCCTGGCGCATGCCGGCAATCCGCTCGTGTCGAATATTTTCACCGCCGACCCGGCCGCCCTGGTCGACGGTAACCGCGTCTATGTCTATGTCGGCCATGACGAAGCCGCGCCGGACGGCAAGGACTACCTGATGCGCGAATGGCGCGTGCTGTCTTCCTGCGACATGAAAAACTGGACCGACATGGGTTCGCCGCTGAACGTGAAGACCTTCAAGTGGGCCAAGGCCGACGCCTGGGCCGCCGATGTCACCAAGCGCAATGGCAAGTACTATTTCTACGCGCCGGTCGAACATGATGCGAGCAAGCCCGGCAAGGCGATCGGCGTGGCGGTATCGGACACGCCGACCGGCCCCTTCGTCGACGCCCGCGGCAGCGCCCTGGTCACCAACGACATGACGAAGGAAACCGATATCCCGTGGGACGACATCGATCCGGCAGTCTTCATCGACAAGGACGGCCAGGCCTACCTGTACTGGGGCAACCGCGTGCTGAAATACGCCAAGCTGAAGCCGAACATGATCGAACTCGATGGCCCGATCCACACAGTCGGCATCGACAACTTCACGGAAGCGGCCTACCTGCACCGCCGTGACAAGACGTACTACCTGACCTACTCGCGCAACTTCCCGGAGGAGACCGCGTACGCCACCGCGCCAAGCGCCATCGGCCCCTGGACCTTTCGCGGCAAGATCATGGACATGAACAAGGTCGTGAAAACCATCCACCAGGCGGTGATCGACTTCAACGGGAAATCCTACATCTTCTACCACAACGACAAGCTGCCGACCGGCGGCGAGTACCGCCGTTCCGTCGCAGTGGAAGAACTGCACTACAAGCCTGACGGCAGCATCGCCTTCATCCCGCAAACGGCGGAAGGTCCGGCTGCCAATCCTGCCCCGGGCTGCAAATGAAGCGCGATTTATTGGTCGATAACGGCGGTGGTATCATGCCGCGCATGACTACCCCGAATCCGAACTGGTTCCTGAAGGCGAGGTTAAAAACTCGTCAACTGTTGCTGATGATCGCGCTGGATGAACACCGCAACATCCACCGCGCGGCGGAGGAGCTGCACATGACGCAGCCGGCCGCCTCCAAGCAGCTCAAGGACCTTGAGGACATGCTGGACGTGAAGTTGTTCGAGCGCTTGCCGCGCGGCATGGAGCCGACGCTTTACGGCGAAACCATGATCCGCCACGCCCGCATGGCCTTGACCAGCCTGGCCCTGGCGCACGACGATATCGTGACGCTGAAAGCCGGCCTTTCCGGCCAGGTGGAAGTTGGCGTGATCATGACGCCGGCCATGAACCTGCTGCCCAACGCCATTACCCGCGTGAAGAAGGAAGCGCCGCTGCTGCGCATTGGCGTGCAGGTGGAGGCCAGCAATGTGCTGATGGAGCTGCTGCAGCGCGGCACGCTGGACTTCATGATCGGCCGCATCCTGGAAAAGGAAAGCACGGCGGGCCTGTTGTATGAAGAGCTGACCGAGGAACCCGCATGCGCCGTGGTGCGCACCGGCCACCCACTGCTGGATCGCGAAAAGCTGCAATTGAAGGATATCGCCAACCGGCCGTGGATCCTGCCGCCGCAGGGCAGCATCCTGCGCCATCGCTGCGACATGATGTTCCGCCGTGCCGGGCTGGAGCCGCCGGTCGACGTGGTCGACACCACCTCCCAGCTGCTGATTACCGCGCTGCTGCAAAAGACCGACGCCCTGCACGTGATGCCGGTGGAAGTGGCGCGCTATTACGCCGACCTGAACGTGCTGTCGATCCTGCCGCTGGACCTGCCGTTCCGCATGGACGCATTCGGCATCATCACCAAGGCCGACCACCTGATGTCGCCGGGTGCCAGCCTGCTGTTGCAGGCTGTACGCAGCGCGGCCAAGGAGTTGTACTGAGTTAGCCGAAGGCGTTGGCCGGCAGGCCTGGCACGTCGATGCGGGCGCTGAACAGGGCGCCAGCCAGCGGTTCCTGCGCCAGCTGCTCCACCGTCAGGCCTTCGCGCGCGGTGGTGATGTACAAGGTGCGCAGGTCTGCGCCGCCGAATGCCAGCGAAGCTGGATGCGAGGTCGGGAGCTGAACTTCAGCCAGCAGTTCGCCCTGCGGGCTGAAACGGCATACTCGCTTGCCGCCCCAGGTCGCAACCCAGATGCAGCCCTCGCTGTCCACCTGCATGCCATCCGGCGATCCGCCATCGGTATAACGGCGCCAGGTTTCGCGCGCGCCAAGGCTGCCGTCGGCGCGCAGCGAGTAGCGGTAGGTTACGTCGAGGAAGCTGTCGGAGTGATAGACCGCGCTGCCGTCCGGCGCGAAAGTCGGCCCATTGCAGATGTGGTAGCCCTCGTCGGCCACGTGCAGGCTCTGGTTGGGATCGAGGCGGAACAGCTTGCCCACCTTCTGCCGATAATCGGTATTGTGCATGGAGCCCAGCCACAGGCGGCCGCGCGGGTCGACCTTGGCGTCGTTCAGGCGCTGGCCGGTGGTGCTGTCGACCACGCGCACGACTGGCTCGATGCGCAGCTCGGGCTCAAGCCACAGGCGTACGACGCTATCGCGCAGGCCAGCCATGAAGCCATTGCCGTCGCGGCGCGGCACCAGCCAGCAAATATAGTCGGGAAGCAGCCAGCTGCGATGCTCGTGCTTCGCCGCATCCCATGCATGCAGGATGCAACGCTTGAGGTCAACAAACAGCAGGCAGTCTTGCGCCGGCAGGTAAAGCGGGCCTTCGCCCAGCTCAGCGGCGAGAGGCAGGACGCATTGGGCGGTATAGGATTTCATCCTTGCATTCTATGCGCCGAGAGCCGCCATGCGTGATTCAATTTTTGAGCCCAGCTATAACTAATTTGACATGGGGTGACGATTGGAGAGAATCAAATCGACTTCGGCGGCCTACAATGAAAATACCCAACCAAAGTGTTTAGCCCGCCACTGGCGGGCTCTTTTTTTGCGGAACGTTGGCAGTGGCCAGCACGGTCAGTGTCAGTATGCCGATGGCCGCGAGCACCAGCCATGGCAAGGCGGGCGTGTGCACGGCGCGACTCCAGTCCAGCAGCCAGCCGCCGGCCGTATAGCCGAACAAGCCGCCGACCGCCAGCCCGATCCTGCTCAGGCCCATATAACTGGCGCGGGCGGAAGGCAGAGCGTAGCGCGATACCAGCGACTCGCGCGCCGGCTCGGCCACCAGCGAGCCGGTATAGAACACGGCGATGCAGATGAACATGGGTACCAGCGAGTGGGCTGCCGACATGGCCAGCACCGCGCAGCACATGATGCCGATGCCAGCCAACAGGCGCGCTTCCAGCGTCAGGTAACGCTCGCCGAGGCGCGCCATCGGATACAGTAGCGTCAGCGCAAGTACCGCATCGACCGCATACATCCAGGCCACGGTGCGCGGCGTGCCGGAAAGTTCGGTCAGCGTGACCGGCACCAGCATCATGAGCTGCACGGTCATGATGTAGTAGCCGCTCAGAGTCAGCACCAGCATGATGAACGGCTTGTCGCGCAAGGGAATGCCCATGGCCGTGGTGGCAGAAGTGCCGGGTGTGGCGACACGATACGCGGGCAGCAGCCATGCATTGGCCAGCGCAGCCAGCACGAAAGCCGCGCAGCCACCCAGGCCGACCCACAGGAAATCGACGCCCAGCAGCATGGTGCCGAGCAGGGCGCCTGTTACGGCGGCCACGCTTTCCTGCATCATCAGGATCGAATAGAAGCGGGGCCGTTCGGCGGGGCGGGTCAGCTTGACCACCAAGGCGCCGCGCGCCGGGTCGAACAGGGCGCCGCCCAAGCCGGACAGCACGCAGGACAGCACCAGCATGGCGGGATTGACGGCGCAAGCCATTGCCGCAAAGCCCAGCGCGCGCAGCAGCATGCCGCCGACGATCATCGGCTTGGCGCCGAAACGGTCGGACAGCGAACCGCCGAACAGCGCCATGCCTTGCTGCGCCACCTGGCGCACGCCGAGCGCCAGGCCGACCGAGGCGGCGGCCCAGCCAAGCTGGCCGACGAAATGCAGCGCCACTACAGGGAATACCAGGTAAAAGCCGCATACCACCAGCAAGTGGTCTGCCATCAGGAACCGCTTGCCCATTCGCCTTGCCCGTGCCGCTGCCGCCATGCATTCCCCCTTCAATAATGCTGACAGTTTAGGCAGCGCTAAGACATAATAGAAGCCGTTATCTCATGATATTTTCTATTTGAATTCATTATGGCACTCAGCATCGACGACCTGGCCCTGCTGGTGGAAATCGTGGAATCGGGCAGCTTTTCGCAGGCTGCCGCGCGGCGCCGCTGGTCGCAGCCGCAGGTAAGCCAGCGCGTGGCAGCACTGGAAGACCAACTTGGCGTGCAGCTGTTTGCCCGCCACCGCCGCGGCGCTTCGCCCACGCCGGCTTGCCTGACCTTCCTGCCGTCGGCGCAGCAGGCACTGGATGCCATCGCTGCGGGCAAGCTGGCAGTGCAGGGCGCGCCGGCGCTGCCGCAAGTTACGCTGGCTTGCGTGCCGTCGCTGACTTCACTGCTGTTCGGGCCCTTGTTGCTCAGACTGGCCGATGCGGCGCTGGAGATCCGCTGCAGTACCGACCATTCGCCCGTCATCATGGAGAAGCTGCTGACTGGCCGCGCGCAACTGGGCTTCGTACTGAAATGTCCCGCCATTGCGGGCATCCAGCTGGAGCGGCTATACAGCTCCCCGATTGTCGCGGTGGTGCGCCGCAGCCATCCTCTGACGCGCCGCAGAGGATTGCAACTGGCCGACGTGGCGAATGCGCGGCTGGCGCCGCAATTCTGGGGCGAGGCATGCGATGAACTGATACGCATGCTGCGCGTGCACCGCCGCAGCGATAGTGCGATTCACGCCATTCAGCCGGCCAGCGCGGCGATCGAATTGGCGCTGGAGCATGGCTTTTTGACTTTCATGCCGGAGATGGCGGCGGCGCGCCAGCTCAAGCTGGGCAACCTTGTGAAACTGGAGATAGGTGATTTGCCGCGATGGGAATGGGAAGCGATGGTGGCCTGGCGCAGTGGCAAGCGGCCGGATGCCGCCAAGCTGCGCGTGCTGCAGGCCGTGCGCGAGTTAGTGCACTAAGCTGGTGCGATCAGCTAGTGCACTGAAGCGCCAGAGTTGCGCCGCTGCTCGGGATAGGCCAGCACGCGCAGGATTACGCTGCGCGGCACATGCATGCTTTGCATGTAGATCCAGGCATTGGCCGCGCCCATCTGGGCATGCAGCTCAATGCCTTTTTCTACCTGGACTGCCATCTGCTGGTCATAGCGTGTATCGCTCATGATGCTCGCCTCTCGGGAATTGCTATCCGGTCATTATCGAACAAATGGGATCAGGCGAGCAAGCGCTGGTTTTCGAGGAAGCCAAGCAGTACCTGGTTCACTTCGGCGGCATGGGTGATCGGCGCCATATGGCCGCCCGCGGTGAGCGTGAGTTGCGCCTGGGGCAGCGCTGCGGCCAGGGTTTCCGCCACGCGGCGGGTGGATGCCGGGCCTTTGGCGCCCGCCATTACCAGCGCCGGCAGGTCCAGCTGTGCCATCTCGGGCACGCGGGCCGGTTCGCCGAGCAGGGCGACGAAGTCCAGCTTGACCTTGGCGATGCCGTTGGTGAAGCGGTGGCGCTGCACTTCCGGCAGCGAGTCGAAGGCGCCGGCACGGTTCCAGTAATCGATGAAGGTGCGGGTGGCGTCTTCCGCAGTTGCGGCGGCGTTGATGCTGGCCACCACCGCTTCGATTTCCTGGCGGCCGGCATCGCTGGCCGGCAGCAGGTGGAAGGCGACCGGTTCGAACACGGCCAGCGACAGCACGCGCTCGCGCATCT
>JBCNOX010000142.1:0-10453 GCA_039593645.1 Pseudoduganella sp. | reverse complement strand
GCCTTGGTACTGGGTGCAGGCTTCGCTCAGGCTGCGGACCTGACGCTGGGCGCAGGCGACGTGATCAAGGCGTCCGTGTTCGGCAACCCGGACATGGCGACCGAAACCCGGGTCAGCGAATCGGGCAGGATCACTTTCCCTTTGCTGGGGGAAGTCAAGGTGAGCGGGATGACGGTACAGCAGGCCGAGCGTGCGATCGGCGAACAGCTGGTGAAGAAGGGCTACCTGAAGACTGCCCAGGTCAGCATCATCGTGTCGCAGATCCAGAGCGCGCAGGTGTCGGTGCTGGGCATGGTGAACCGTCCGGGGCGCTATCCGCTCGATGGCGGCAAGCGTGGCGTGATGGACATGCTGGCGCAGGCGGGCGGCTTCAATGCGGACGGCGGCGATACGGTGAGCGTGGTGCGTACCCGCGATGGCAAGACCACCAAGACCGTGATCGACGTGGTCGACATGGTGCGCAACGGGGCGCTGGACAAGGAAATCGAGCTGGGCCCCAACGATGTGATCTATGCCGAACGTTCGCCGCGCTTCTACATCTATGGCGAGGTGCAGCGCCCCGGTTCCTTCCGGCTGGAGCGCGCCATGACGGTCAGCCAGGCGCTGGCGGTCGGCGGCGGGCTGACCCCGCGCGGGACCGAGAGCGGCATCAAGATCAAGCGCCGTAACGGCGATGGCACGGAACATGTGATCGCCGCCAAGAACAATGACGTGGTGCAGACCGACGACGTCATCTTCATCAAGGAAAGCTGGTTCTAAGGAGGATGTATGAATTTCGCCCAGTTCCTGCTGATCCTCCAGGCACGCAAGAAGATCGTGCTGCTGACCTTGCTGGTCACGGTGGCCGCCACCCTCGTAGTCAGCCTGCTGCTGCCCAAGACGTATGAGGCGACCAGTTCGCTGGTGATGAATTACAAGGGCGTCGATCCGCTGACCGGCATGGCCCTGCCGGGCCAGCTCCTGCCCGGCTACATGGCGACGCAGATCGACATCATCAGCAGCAAGAATGTCGCGCTGCGCGTGGTGGACCAGCTCAAGCTGGCCGAAAGCCCGGCCGTGATCGCGCAGTTCAACGAGTCGACCGGCGGCAAGGGTACGGTGCGCGACTGGCTGGCCGAGCTGCTGCAAAAGAAGCTGGACATCGTGCCGGCCAAGGAAAGCTCGGTGCTGAACGTGACCTTCAAGGCGTCCGACCCGCAGTTTGCCGCCGCGGTGGCCAATGCCTTCGCCGACGAGTACCAGAAAATCAATGTGCAGCTCAAGGTGGAGCCGATGAAGAAGGCCACCAACTATTTCAACTCGCAGTTGAAAGTGCTGCGCGATAACCTGGAGGTGGCGCAGGCCAAGCTGTCCAAATACCAGCAGGAGCACGGCATCGTCAGCGTCGATAACCGGCTCGATGTCGAGTCGATGCGCCTGAACGACCTGTCGGCGCAACTGGTGGCGGCGCAGTCGCAGGCGATGGAAGCCAATTCGCGCCAGGCCGTGGCGCATGGTTCCGGCAGCGCTTCGCCGGACGTGACGGCCAGCCCGGTGGTGCAGAACCTGCGCGTCAACCTGGCGCAGCAGGAGTCCAAGCTGGCCGAAATGGGCCAGCGCCTGGGCCGCAACCACCCGCAGTACCAGAGCGCCGCGGCGGAAGTGGCACGCCTGCGGGCCGGCTTGAACGAGCAGACCGCGCTGGTGACTTCCTCCGTCAGCAACAACGCCAATGTGTTTGCCCAGCGCGAAGCCGCATTGCGCACGGCGCTGGCAGAGCAGAAGGCCAAGGTGCTGCAGCTGAATCGCCAGCGCGATGAAATGAATGTGCTGAACAAGGACGTCGAGAGCGCCCAGCGTGCCTTCGACAATGCTTCGCAGCGTTCTTCGCAGACCCGCATCGAGGGCGGCTCCGACCAGTCTGACGTGTCGGTGCTGAATCCCGCGGTGCCGCCGATCGAGCCGGCCGGCCCGCGCGTGGTGCTGAACACCGTGCTGTCGCTGCTGCTGGGAGGCATGCTCGGCATCGGCATTGCCATGCTGTCCGAAATGTTCGATCGCCGCGTGCGGTCGGAAGCCGACCTGGCCGAGGTGGTGCACATTCCGGTGCTGGCCACGATCGACTGGAATCCGCCGCGCCAGCGCCGCTTCGGGCTGCCGCAACTGCATGCGCCGCGCACGCTGCGGCTGAACTGAGGAGGAGCTGATGAACAGCCCATTGCATTTCAATCCCGCCTCGCCGCACGGCGTGGGCGATGCGACCATCGGCGCCCTGCTGCAGGAGGCCGGCAAGCTGACGCCGGAAAACACCGATGCCGTGCTGCGCATGCAGGAAGAAACCGGGGTCCGTTTCGGCGAAGCGGCGCAGGCGCTGGGCATGGTCAGCGCTGCCGATATCCAGCAGGTGCTTGCGCGGCAGTTCGACTATCCCTACGTCCCGGCAGGGGAGAAGTATTTTTCGTCGCGCCTGGTGGCGGCCTATGACCCGTTCAGCCGCCAGGTGGAAAAGCTGCGCGCGGTGCGCGGCCAGCTGATGCTGCGCTGGTTTGCGCGCGGCCACAAATCGCTGGCCATTGTCGGCGTCGAACCGGGCTCCGGCACCAGCCTGTTTGCCGCCAACCTGGCCGTGGTGTTCTCGCAGCTCGGCCAGAATACGCTGCTGGTGGACGCCAACCTGCGCCAGCCTTCGCAGCACGAGATCTTCAACCTGCAGGGCAAGACCGGGCTGTCCGACATGCTGGCCGGGCGCGCCACCATGGCGGCGGTAACGCGCATCGACTCCTTCGAGTCGCTGGCCGTGCTGGGGGCGGGGACGCTGCCGCCCAACCCGGCCGAGCTGCTGGCGCGCAAGGACTTCACCGGCCTCAATGCCCAGCTCGAAGCACTGCATGACGTGGTGCTGTACGACACCTCGGACGTGCTGACTGCCCACGATTCGCTGCCGGTGATGGCGCGCGCCCGTGGCGTGCTGCTGGTCGTGCACCGCAACGCCACCTCGCTGTACGACGTGGCGGCGCTCAGCGAACAGGTGCGCTATGCCGGCGCCGAAGTCGTAGGTTCGGTGCTGCTGGAGTTCTGACGTGGATCCGGGCCTGGCCATCCGCCCTCAATCAGCCGCTCGTGCGGCCTTGCGCGATGCATTGCCCGACTGGCTGCCGGTGTTGCTCGGCATGCTGGTGCTGTACGTGCCCACCTTCCATCGCCTGTTCACCGGCTTGTGGGCAACCGAGGAGCAGGCGCATGGGCCGATCATCCTGCTGCTTGCGCTGTGGCTGATGTACCGGCAATGGCCGGCCATGCTGGCGCGTGCCGATGGCCAGCCATCCGCCATCGGCTGGCCGGTGCTGGGCGTCGGCCTGCTGGCGTATATCCTGGGCCGCTCGCAAGGCATCATCGCCTTCGAGATCGCTTCCTTCATCCTGCTGCTGGCCGCGGTGCTGATGCTCAAATGCGGCCACGGGGCGCTGAAGGTGCAATGGTTCGCCTTCTTCTTCATGGCCTTCATGGTGCCATTGCCGGGACCCCTGGTCGGCATGCTGACCATGCCGATGAAGATGGCGGTGTCCTGGGCCACCGAACACCTGCTGTTTGCGGCCGGCTATCCGATTGCGCGCAGCGGCGTGATCCTGCAGGTGGGGCAGTACCAGCTGCTGGTGGCCGATGCCTGCGCGGGCCTGCAGACCCTGCTGACGCTGGAGGCGCTGGGCCTGTTCTACCTGAACGTGGTGCGGCATTCTTCGGCGTTCCGCAACGTGGCGCTGGCCTTGCTGATCATCCCGATCTCCTTCACCGCCAACGTGATCCGCGTGATCACGCTGTCGCTGGTGACCTATTACCTCGGCGACGCGGCGGGGCAGGGCTTCCTGCACGGGTTTGCCGGCATGGTGTTGTTCATTACGGCGCTGCTGCTGATTATCGGCGTAGACGCTTTCCTGCAATGGTTCGTCAGGTGGCGGAATTCATGAAAAAATCAATGATGGTGAGCCTGGTGCTCGGCGCACTGATGGTGTGTTCCGCGGCGGTGACGCGGGCCTTGACCCCGACCGCGCGCATGGCCGATGCGGCAGGGCGCTTCAGCCTGGAACAGATGGTGCCGCGCACCTTTGGCGAATGGCAGGTCGATACGCGGGTGATGCCGCTGCAGGTCGACCCCGCCACGCAGGCCAAGCTGGACAAGATCTACAACCAGACGCTGGGCCGGACCTACGTCAACCGCAATGGCGACCGCATCATGCTGTCGATCGCCTACGGCGGCGACCAGAGCGACAATATGGGCGTGCACAAGCCGGAAGTGTGCTACACGGCGCAGGGCTTCACCGTGCGCGACGGCGAACAAGGCAGCCTCGATACAGGCATGGGCGTGCTGCCCGTGAAACGGCTGTTCGCGGTGGCCGGCGCGCGCCAGGAGCCGATCACCTACTGGATCACCGTCGGGCGCAAGGCCACCATGCCGGGCGTCGAGCAGCGCCTGCAGGAATTGCGCTACGGCCTGAGCGGCACGGTGCCGGACGGGATGCTGGTGCGGGTGTCCAGCATCAGCGGCGAGGCAGGCCCGGCCTATGCGCTGCAGGACCAGTTCGTGCGCTCGCTGCTGGCGGCGCTGGACAAGCCGGCGCGCGAACGCCTGGTCGGCGTGTTCGGCGGATAGGGGGGCGAGCATGCGCATGCCCTTGTTCCAACGTTCGGCAGCCGCGGCAGCCACCGCCGGCGGACCGCGCACCCTGGTCCGCCCGAACCGCGGCCTGCCGTTGATGCTGCTGTTCCCCTTCCTGCTGCTGGCGGTTTTCGTCGGCGTGGTCGGCGGGCTGGATTCGCCGCCGCTGGTGGCCATTGTCGGAACGGCGGTGCTGTCGGTGCTGATGGTGTTCGTGCTGCCGCTGCACGGCATGTTCTGGTGCCTGTTCGTGTTGACCTTCCTGCTGCAGGGTTCGGCCGTCTACTTCCTGAAATTGCGGCCGGCCGCCTGGCTGGCCTTTGGCCTTGCGATCCTGTTCTTTTGCCGTGCGCTGCTCGACCTGGTGGTGCACAAGCGCGAACGCCACCAGCTGCGCAAAGGGGACGGTTCAACCGTCGAACTGGCGGCGCTGCTGTTCGTGGTCGCTTTTGTCATCAGCCTGGTGTTCAACCGCGTGCCCAAGTCGCAGATCTTTTCGGCGGCGAAAGCGATGCTGCCGATGTTCTCGGTGCTGTTCGCCCTGTACTGGTTCCGCTGGAAGGAGCATCACCTGGAGCTAAGCTGGCGCATGATGTTCTGGGTGGTGCTGATCCAGGTGCCTGTGGTGCTGTACCAGCACTTCTTCGTCGCCACGGCGACCACCTTCGATTCGATCGTGGGCACCTTCGGCGGCACGCCGGGCTTTGGCGGCAATAGCGCGATCATGGTGTTTTTCACCGTGGTGGCGATGGGCTATGCCGCGGCGCGCTGGAACGCGGGCCAGATGTCCGGCAAGGCGATGTGGTCCTTTCTTGCGATCGGTTTCGCGATCATCCTGCTTGGCGAAGTGAAGGCCGCTTTCATCTGGCTGCCGCTGATGCTGGCCTGGGTCCTGCGGCGGCGCATCCTGCGCAGCATCGGCGCATTCATCGGATTCGGAGTGCTGCTGGCAGCCTTCGTCGGCACCACCTACACCGTGTACGAGACCCTGTACTGGGGCAAGAAGGTGCAGTCGGCACACAACGTGGCCGAGAAGCTGGACCGCGGTGGCGGCTATTTCTTTGACCCCAACAACGTCAATTACCGCACCGGTGAAATCAGCCGCGCCGCCTCGCTGGCACTGTGGGCGAACGATCCACTGGCAACGGTGCCGCGCCGCCTGGTCGGCTATGGTCCCGGCGCGTCGAAACCGTCCGGCTTGCTCGGCGCAGGCGAAGTTGCCAAGCGCTACCAGCCGCTGCACCTCGATGCCACCGCGCTGGCCATTCTGCTGTGGGATGTGGGCCTATTGGGCGCTCTCGCTTACGCCTCCATGCTACTGTTTTCACTGCTAGCTGCCTGGCGCTACGTGCGCCGAAAACAAGGTAGCGTGGCCCAGCTCGCGCTGGCCGATACCTGCGTCGCAGCGATGTTTCTGTTCCTGATGATGCTGGTTTATAACCGCGCGCTGATGGATGAACCCACCGCCCAGCTGCTCCTGATGATGTGCATGGGGACGATAGTCCAGTTATGCCGATTTGGCTCGTCCCAACGCTAGGGAATTGTGTCATTTTCGAGCGACACTGTTACAAAAATTTTGTCGCACGGAAACGAATTTGTGAAATGCGTGATGTAGACTTTCCTTGTTGTGCCGGATCAAAACGCGGTTAACTTATTGATTCGCAAACGAAATTGTCTGGAGAGTATCACATGAAATTCGTTAAATGTTCCCTGTTACGCTATGCCGTCTTCGCAGCTCTGAGCACCTTGGCCACAGCAAGCCGCGCCGACTGGGCGATCTCCCCCAACATTGAGGCCGTGCGCCCGGCGCCGGACAAAATGCAATTGCAGCCACAGAATCCGCCTGGCTTCTCCTGGTCGCGTTACCCGATTGCCACATCGTCCACCTGGTACCTGGTGATCATCCAGCCGCCAGGCACCGCGTCGCCGATCAAGCATGTGGTGCCGCGCAACTGGCTGCTGCCTACCCATGCGTTCGCCACTGCCGGCATCTATACCTGGAAAGTCGCGCCCTTCACGCGGACCCAGGCGATGAACGATGCCGATGCGGCGGCCCGTGCCAAGGCCAAGGCGGCCGGCTCCAACCTGGCCCAGATTGAAGCTGCGGCGGAGGCGGCCGTGGTGCCGCTGGCTGAAGCGGTCGCCAAGGACTGGTCGACCGTGCGCAGCTTTACCATCGACAGCAGCGCCATCAAGTTCGAGGTCTACGACAATGCGACCCTGCGCGACAACGTGCTGCTGCATGGCCGCTCGCGCATGCTGTCGCCGACGTTCCTGCCATACTTGAAGTGGCCTTCGTCGATGGTTACCGAGCGCGGCGACCAGGTGCGGCGCCTGATCGAGACCGTGCAGTCGCGCATGACGATGGCGCCGGTCAAGGACAGCGACTGGCCGCTGGTGAGCAGCGGCACCATGACCACGGCGCTGAGCAACCAGAATTCCGATATCCGCAACCGCATCAACCGCACTTCGCACCAGGTGGAGGCGGCAGCCCTGCTGTACCGCCTGAAGCAGGGCGAGGCGATTGCCACGGCCTACCTGAACGAAGCCATCAAGCGCGGCGACGAACTGGCGGCCCTGAGCCCGACCGGACCAACCAGCTATGCCAACCAGGACCAGGCTACCCGTACCATTGCGCTGTCGCTGTCGAAGGCGCTGGACATGCTGTGGAATAACCTCGACTCCACCCGCAAGTCGACCTGGCAGAACTCGATTGCGCGACGGACCACCGATATCTACAACGACCTGTCGGGCAGCAATGGCCGCATGGACCAGTATCCGTATGATGCCCACGGCGGCAACACGCTTGGCTTCCTGGCGCTGATTTCGGCACTGAACCTGGGGGACGTCCCGGCAGCCCAGACCTGGTTCGACTTTGCCGTGCGCACCTATGTGCACCAGGTGTACACCTGGAGCGGCCCGGAAGGCGGCTATGCCAACGGCACCGCCTACGGCCAGGCGGCTGCGGACTTCTCGGTGCAGATCTGGGATCCGCTGAGCCAGGCGCTGGGCGTGTCGATCTACCGCAAGCCATGGTCGGACGGCTTCCTGCGCTTCATGGCGCACTTCGTCCCGCCCGGCACGCCGAACCATGTGTTTGGCGATGGTCACGAGGACGTGCCGAACACCTACCTGCTGAAAGCCTTTGCCTCGCGCTTCAATACGCCGGCGGCGAAGTGGTACTACAGCAGCATGACCGGGGTGGAGGATCCGCTGACCCTGCTGCAGGCGCCGTCGCCGCTGCCGGTCAACACGGTCGCGACCGCCGTGCCGCCGCCGAACGGGGCGTTCTATCCGAGCGTGGGCTGGGCTGCCATGCACAGCTCCATGGCGGACACGAAGCGCACTTCGCTGTATTTCAAATCCAGCCCGTATGGCTCGTACAACCACAGCCATGGCGACCAGAACTCGATCGTACTGAACAGTGGCGGCAAGCGCTTGCTGATCGAGGCCGGGTATTACGACTGGTATGGCTCGCCTTTGTGGAGCAGCTGGTACCGCGCGACCAAGTCGCACAATGCGGTGACCTACGACAACGGCGTGGGCCAGCGGATCGAAGGCAATACGGTGAATCTGGGCCGCAACGGCAAGATCACCGGCTTCTCGACGACAGCGGCCATGGACTATGTGGAAGGCGATGCCACGCCGGCATTTGAAGGTGCGCTGTCGCTCAATCGGCGCAAGGTGTGGTATTTCCGCAGCCAGGATGCGGCGGTGGTGATGGATAGCCTGACCGCGCCGGTGGCGCATGCCTGGGAATGGAACTTCCATGCCGCAGTGCCGATCACGGTCAATGCGGACGGCACGGCAACCATTGTCAACGGCGACCGTTCGCTGTGCGTGCGCTCGATCACGCCGGGAGCCACGCTGCTCAAGCGCGATGGCCCGGCGCCGCGCACCGGCATCGAAGAGCATGCGGCATTTACACGTCCCGCCACCCTCAAGGGCGAGTTCGTGGTGCTGCTGGACGTGGGCTGCAAGAAGCCGGCAGTCAAGCTGACCACTGGCACCACCAGCCGGGTGCTGACCGTGGGCAGCCAGACTATCACGCTGCCTTTGCCTTGAGCCGCCCGGGGGACTGAGCCATGCTATGACAGCACCATACTCGGGTCCCCAAACGCGGCGTAATATCGCCGCATTCCTGGTAGGCAAGGTGCCTACCGCCGTGCTGACAGCCTGCGTGCTTGGGCTGTCGGCCCGGGTACTGCCGGCTGCCGAATTTGGCCACTATGTGGTCGCCATGGCGCTGGTGGAACTCGTCCTTGGACTGTCGAGCTTCGGCCTCGACTGGGTCCTGTTGCGTTTCCTTCCCGAATACCGTTTGCGCGGCAGCCGCCAGTCCTTGGCGCGCCTGGTGGTTGCCGTTGCGGCTTGCCGCATGCTGGTGCTGATGTTGGTGGCCGGTGGCTTGTTGCTGGCGCGCAGCCAGGGCTGGCTGCCGGCCAGCTTCCCCGCCGGCCTGGCCGGAGTGGTGGCCGTGCTGCTGGTAGTGGAAGGCGTGATGCGCATCCTGCGCGACAACACACTGGAAGCGCTGGCACTGCAATCGCGCATGCAGGTGGTCACGGTATTGCGTGGCACGGTGATCGCCTGCGCCTTGCTGGCCATGAGCAACGGCACGGCGCACGTGTTGCTGCTGGCGGAACTGGGCGCCAGCGTGGGAGCGCTGCTGCTGGCAGCAGGCTTCTTGGCGCACGCGGTGCGCGCCTTGCCGGCGCAGGCGCGGGAAGGCTGGCAGCCGCCCAGCGGGGCGCAGATGCGCGCGGTTGCGCTGCACAACTACGCCAGCGGCATCGTCGAATATCTGTACTCGCCATCGTGCCTGATCCTGCTGCTCGCGCGCAGCCAGGCGCCGGAAGCCATGGCCGGGCTGGGATTCGTCCTGCGTTTGACGGATATCATCCGCAACTACATGCCCGGCATGGTAATTTTCTCGGTAGTACGTTCGCGCATGATCGGCGCCTATGCCGGCAATCGCGACTACGGCGAGTTGCAGCGCTGGGCCCATTTCGTGTTCAAGGTCAGCGCACTGAGCCTGCTGCCGGTACTGGCGGTAGCCGCGGTGTATGGCGATCTGGTACTGCAGCTGGCCAGCGGCGGACGCTTCGGCGAATACCGTTTGCTGTTCGCAGTGCTGTGCGGCTGGCTGGCGCTGCGCCTGCACCGGCTGATCCTTAATGTGGTGTGCAATGCGGTCGGCTTGATGGGCATGTGGGCGCTGGCGTCCTTGTGTTCCCTGCTGGTGCTGCCGTTGCTGGCCTGGCTCGGTGCCGCCGCGCTCGGCTTGTGGCTGGTGCCGGCGGCCTTGCTGGGCAATGAGCTGATCGTGAACGGGTTGGTGGTGGCGGGCATGCGGCGGCGTGGCTTCGCATGGCCGCTGGGATTGCGCTGGTGGACGCGCGCGCTGCTGGCAATTGCTGCGGCGGCTGGCGCGGCGTGGCTGTTGCCGGGGCAGGGCGTGCTGGCTGCCGCTGTTGGAACCATGCTGCTGTGCGCCATTTTTGCTGCAGCGCTGGTATTGTCGGGTGCGATTGATGAGAAAGACCGACAGCTCATCAACCGAGTGCTGGGACGCCAACTACTGCGCGAGGCTGTATGAAAGTTCTTGCTATCTATCCCGGATTGAACCCCACCTTCGATGAGGTGGCGTACGTGTTGCCGCCGCTGGTTGCGAAAGGCGTGGCGGTGCAGGTCGTGACGTCGCGCGTGTCCGCGCTCAAAAGTTCCGAGCCTGGCGCGGCGTACGAAAATTTCCAGGGTGTGCCGATCCACCGCGTCTTTCCCAGCCTGCGTGCGCTGTCGCACGAAGCGGCACGTTAC
>JBCNOX010000141.1:0-10503 GCA_039593645.1 Pseudoduganella sp. | reverse complement strand
CGACATCGACCTGATCTTCGTCTATCCGGAAGATGGCGAAACCGCGGCCGGGCCTGGCCAGCGCCAGCTCTCCAACCACGAGTATTTTGTGCGCCTCGGCAAGCAACTGATCGCCGCCATTTCGGAGATCACGGAAGACGGCTTTACCTTCCGCGTCGACATGGCGCTGCGCCCGAACGGCGCGTCCGGCCCGCTGGCAGCCAGCCTGGGCATGGTGGAAAACTACCTGATCGTGCAAGGCCGCGAGTGGGAGCGCTATGCCTGGGTCAAGGCGCGCGCGGTGACCGGCCGGGCGCAGGACATCGCGGCCCTGGACGCCATCGTGCGTCCATTCTGCTTCCGCCGCTACCTCGATTTCGGCGTGATCGACGCCATCCGCTCGATGCACGCCCAGATCCGCGCCGAAGTGGCGCGCCAGGAGAGGCTGCACCCGGAGCGCAGCCACAACGTCAAGCTGGGGCGCGGCGGCATCCGCGAAATCGAATTCCTGGCCCAGGTCTTCCAGCTGATCCGCGGCGGGCGCGATCCCGAACTGCGCGGGCGCTCGACGCGCGGCACGCTGCGCCAGCTGCCGGAAAAAGGCTTGCTGGGCGCCGACGTGGTGGCGCGCCTGCTGGCGGCCTACACCTTCCTGCGCAACCTGGAACACCGCCTGCAATACCTCGACGACGCCCAGACTCACACCCTGCCGCCCAACGAGGCCGACCGCCTGGCCGTGGCGCAGATGATGGGCTTGCCCGACGTTGCCACCATGCTGGCCGAGATGGATGCCCACCGCCAGTTCGTCGCCGAGCAATTTGACGCCATCTTCGCCGATAAAAGCGGTAACGGCAGCGAAGATGTCAACCCGGCCACCAGCAACGCGTGCGCCGATCCCGACAACCGCGAAGCCATCGAAGCGCGCTTTGCCAGCCTCGGCTACGAAGACCCGGGCGCCGCCGCCCAGCGCCTGATCGCCACCTGGCAGGCGCCCAAGCTGGCTACCCTGCCCGACGCCAGCCGCCAGCGCCTGGTGGCGCTGGTCAACGCCGCCCTGCCCCAGATCGCCCGCGCCGCCGAACGCAACAGCGCCGGCAGCCAGCTCGGCACCCTGGGCCGGCTGCTCGACTTCCTGGAAGCGATCTCGCGCCGCTCCTCCTACCTGTCGCTGCTAACCGAATACCCGCATACGCTGGAGCGCGTGATTACCATGATGCATGCCAGTGGCTGGGCCGCCAAGTTCCTGACCCAGCACCCGATCCTGCTCGACGAACTGCTTGACGACCGCATCCTCAGCGCGACCTTCGATCCGGCCGCCGCAGCGGCCGAACTGGAGCGCCAACTGGCCACCGCCCCCGGCGATACCGAACGCCAGCTCGACATCCTGCGCGAAGTACACCACGCCCAGCTGTTCCACCTGCTGGCGCAAGACCTGGCCGGCTCGCTGACGGTGGAAAAGCTGGCCGACCACCTGTCGGCCCTGGCCGACGTGATCGTGGCCGCGGTGGTGCAAGCGGCCTGGCAGACCGTCGCCAAGCGCCATCGCGAGGTGCCGAAGTTCGCCGTCATCGCGTATGGCAAGCTGGGCGGCAAGGAACTGGGCTATGTTTCCGACCTCGACGTCATCTTCCTGTTCGACGATGACGACCAGGATGCGCCAGGCCTGTACGCCAAGCTGGCGCAGCGCTTCATTACCTGGATGACTTCGCACACCCCGGCCGGCATCCTGTTCGACATCGACACGGCCCTGCGCCCGGATGGCGCCAGCGGCATGCTGGTCTCCAGCGTCGGCTCGTTTGAGAAATACCAGCAGAGCTCGGCCTGGCTGTGGGAACACCAGGCCCTGACCCGCGCCCGCTTCTGTGCCGGCGATGCGGCCATCGGCCAGCGCTTCGAACAGATCCGCTGCCAGGTACTGCGCAAGGAACGCCCTGACGCCGCAGCCCTGAAGCAGGAAGTGCTGGCCATGCGCCAGAAGATGCGCGACGCACGCCCCAACCGCAGCGAATTGTTCGACCTCAAGCAGGACGCGGGCGGCATGATTGATATCGAGTTCATCGTGCAATACCTGGTGCTGCAATATTCGGCCAAGTACGCGGAACTGACTGGCAACATCGGCAATATCGCCCTGTTGCGCCTGGCCGGACGGCTGGGGCTGGTCGATGCGACGCTGGCCGGCGCCGTGGCCGACGCCTACCGTGACATGCGCCGCTGGCAGCACCAGCTGCGCCTGCAGGGCCAGGAGCAATCGCGCATCGAGCCGGCGCGGGTGGTGCTCCATGCGGCGCATGTCACGGAGCTGTGGCGGCGCATCTTCGAAACAGCTGGTTAAATACCTCGCTTACAGCGAATTCCGACGTTTATCTTTCACGTTGATAGTGTTGCAATACCTCTACACATGACAGCCCTGTTACATGCGAAATTGGCCAGCTTGCCAATCCTTTAAGTAAAGTGACGGCTGCGACGGCATCACGCCGATGCTCTCACGAAACTTGATAGGAGTAGGGAATGACCAAAGAAACCGTCATCGCACGTTCGATTCGCCTGCTATGCCTCGGCAGCCTGGCCGCAGCCAGCCTGCCTGCCCTGGCCCAGAGCGAAGCGCCTGTACAACAAGTGACGATTACCGGCTCGCGCATCGCCTCGCCGAACGCCGAATCGCCTTCGCCGCTGCAAGTGCTGTCGGCCAGCGATATCGCCGCCTCCGGTGCCACCAACCTGCAGGACCTGCTGCTGAAGAACCCGACCATGGGTACCCCTTCCGTCAGCCGCACCAACTCGAACTTCTCGACCTCGAGCGCCGGTGTCGCCACCGTTGACCTGCGCAACCTGGGCACCGCCCGCACCCTGGTGCTGGTAAACGGCCGCCGCTATGTGTCCGGCATCCCGGGGGAAGCCGCGGTCGACCTGAACACGATCCCGACCGACTTTATCGAACGCGTCGAGCTGCTGACCGGCGGCGCCTCGGCCATCTACGGCTCGGACGCCGTGGCCGGCGTGGTCAACATCATCCTGAAGAAGAATTTCAACGGCGTACTGATCGACGCCCAGGGCGGCGAAAGCACCAAGGGCGACGACAAGAAGCGCAAGCTGTCCCTGACCTTCGGCACCTCCAGCGCCGACGGCGGCAGCAACATCATGGGCCATTTCGGCTACTCCAAGCAGGGCGCGGTCATGTCCAAGGACCGGCCAATGTCGGCGGTGGACCAGTTCACCGCCTTCACCCCGGAAGATCCATGGGCGTACACCCGTCCGTTCTACTCGAGCTTTGCGCCACAGGGCCGCTTCTTCCATGATACCGGTAGTTACACGTACGACAGCGCCGGCAATCCGATTCCATGGAACACCAACGGCACCGGCGGCGCCGCGCCGACCGGCTTCAACCGTTCGGAATACCGGGCGATCGCCGTGCCGACCGACCGCTACCTGTTCGCCACCAACGGCAACCTGGCGCTCGGCGAAAAACACAGCGCCTTCTTCGAAGGCACTTATGCCGCCACCCGCGTCAAGACCAATATCGAGCCCTTCCCGTTGGGATCGGACAATATCTACCAGGACGCCATCTCGGGCGGCCAGGTGCCGGCCGAGTCCTACGTCCAGACCGCGCCAGGCGTCTTCACCACGGTGCGCAACCCACTGGTGCCGCAATACCTGTGGGACCGCATCAGCGATAACGACGGCGACGGCTTGCGCGACTATTTCTTCACCCGCCGCATGTCCGAAGTGGGCAACCGCACGTCCAAGGCCGACCGCGACACCTTCCGTCTCGCGACCGGCATCAAGGGCGCACTGAGCGAGAAGTGGAACTATGAAACCTACATCTCCTATGGCCAGACCAAGGAATCGCAGACGTCCAATGGCCAAGTCAATGTGCTGAACTTCCGCAACGCGCTGGAAGCCATCCAGGACATCAACGACGTCAACGGCAACGGTTCGACCACCGACGTCGTGTGCCGCGACGCCGGCGCGCGCGCCCAGGGCTGCGTGCCGATCAATGTGTTCGGCTTCAACTCGATCTCGCCTGCCGCGCTGGCGTATGTCACCGCGCCGGGCAGCCTGAATACCAAGATCACCCAGAAGCTGGCTGGCGCCTCCGTCAGCGGCGAAGCGTGGGAGCTGCCGGCCGGTCCGCTGGCGATCGCAGCAGGCTTCGAATACCGCAAGGAAGAGTCTTCGGCCGAGCCTGACGCCCTGACCCAGGCCGGCTTGAACGCCGGCAACGCCCTGCCGGCGACCTACGGCAACTTCAACGTCAAGGAACTGTTCCTGGAAGCGCGCGTTCCACTGTTGAAGGACAAGATGCTGGTCAAGGAACTGAACTTCCTGGGCGCCTTCCGCCGCGGCGATTATTCGACCGTCGGCAAGACTTCCAGCTGGAACGCCGGCTTCGAGTGGTCGCCGGTCAGCGATGTGAAGTTCCGCGGCACGCGCGCCCTGTCGACGCGCGCGCCGAACATCAACGAACTGTTCCAGCCGCCGCAGCAGACCTTCCCGGCCGATATTTCCGATCCATGCGAAGGCGTGACCGCCACCTCGCAGGGCGCAAGGGATTCGGCTTGCCGCGCCGCGCCAGGCGTGATGGCCAACATCAACGCCAACGGCGGCGTGTTTACGCTGAACCAGGCCGACCTGCAAGGCATTTCCGGCTTCGACCGCGGCAATCCGAACCTGCAGGAGGAAAAGGGCCGTTCGACCACCTTCGGCATCGTCTGGACCCCGCGCTCGATCCCGGCGCTGAACAAGTTCACCTTCACGGCGGACTATTTCGACATCAAGATCTCGGACGCCATCGTGCCGGTGCCACGCCAGTTCGCGCTGGATAACTGCTACGGCGGCGACGGCACCTTCTGCAACACGATCACCCGCCGCCCTGCCGCTGCAGGCGCCAACAGCGCCGGCTCGCTGGAGTTCATCGATGCCATGGTCAACAACTCCGGCGGCCTGGCCACCGAGGGTGTCGACATCACCGCGTCCTGGGCGGATCGCGTCGGCCCTGGCCGCCTGAGCGCGCGCCTGGCCTGGACCTGGCTGCGTGAGGGCTACACCATCCCGCTGCCGGGTGCCGACAAGGACCACTTCGCCGGCGAAATTGGCGCCGCCAAGAACAAGGGCGTGCTGAACCTGGCGTACAAGATGGGCAACTGGGGCATCAGTGGCGCGACCACCTTCATCAGCAAGTCGGCGCTGGACGACCAGTTCCTGTCCGGTGAAGGCCTGTCGCGCAACTCGATCCGCGTGAACAAGAAGGTCTACCAGGACCTGCAGCTGACCTACGCACCGTGGCAGAAGACCGAGTTCTACCTGGGCGTCGACAACGCGTTCGACAGCAAGGCTCCGCTGATCCCGTCCGGCTTGCCGGGCAACGATACCGGCACCGAGACCAACGCCGGTACCTACGACGCGATCGGCCGCCGCTGGTACCTGGGCGTGCGCGTGACGCTGTAATCCCCCGGCTGCACTGGCCGCTCAGGCGGCCAGCGGCCAGTCCACCTCGTCCGGCGCGAGGTGGCCGCGAAAGCGGCCGCTGCTGACCGCCGGACGCTGCGACGCAACCGCATCGGCAAAGAACACGGCCGGATCGCCATCCAGCTCGCGCGCATGGCGCGCCAGGGTTGGCCATGCCGCCAGGCTCAATCCGGCATGCTGCTGGCCCCAGCGCAGCAGCGCCACCAAGGTCGCGTCGGCTACCGTTCGCTTATTCCCATCCAGCCATTCCTGCTGCGCCAACACCTCGTCGAGCGCGGCGCAGGTTTGCGCCATGCGCGCCGGGCCCGCGTCAAAACCCTGGTGCAGATAATCGATCAGCGTCTCGAGCTTGCGCGCTTCCGCCGTCCCGGCGCGATAGCCCAGCAGGCAACGGCGCTGCCGGCCGATATGGCGCAGGATGCTGCGGCAATCGCGCAGCAGCTTGCCGCCCGACTGCAGCACCGGCACCGGCAGGCCCGGCAGGTCAACCTGCACCAGGCGATAGGGCCGGCACAGCCATTCAAGGGCGACGATCACGCCGAACGCGCAGCCTTGCGCCGCGCCGTGGTAAAGGATGGTTCCCATTGCTTGCCTCATTTTTTTTGTTGGGGATGTGGCATTGTCAGCTTAATATAGGACAATATCCGCCCTGTTTACATGCCATGCTGGCAGCATCATGTCGAAACCCGCGATCAAAGCCCTGTCCATCCTCGAATTGCTGCAGAGTCAGCGCCAGATCTCAGGCGCCGAAATGTCGGAGCGCCTCGGCATCGACCGCCGCACGCTGCGCCGCTATATCGCCATGCTGGAAGAGCTGGGAATCCCGATCACGGCCGAGCGCGGCCGCTATGGCGGCTATATGCTGGTGCCCGGCTTCAAGCTGCCGCCCCTCATGTTCACCAATGACGAAGCGTCGGCCGTCGCACTCGGCCTGATGGCGGTGCGCTCGCTGCGCCTGGCCGACACCGCGCCCTCGGTGGCCAGCGCGCAGGCCAAGCTGGAGCGAGTAATGCCGCCCGCCTTGCAAGGCAGCGTGCAAGCGCTGCGCGAGACCGCCGTGCTCGAGACGCCGGAGCAGCGCTGGAGCCATGCCGGAACGGCGCGTCCGGCCCTGACCGGGGAGTTGACCGCGCTGGCCCTGGCCGCACAGACCCAGCACCGCGTGCGCTTCCGCTACACGCCGCAGGATGGCGAAGCGATGCAGCGCGAGTTCGATCCGTACGGCCTTGTGTTCAGCCACACGCGCTGGTATGTGGTGGGGATGTGCCGGCTGCGGCTGGCGATCCGCTCGTTCCGCTTGGACCGCATTGCGGAGGTGGCGGAAACCGGGGCAGTGTTCGACAAGCCCGACAGCTTCGACGCCGCAGCACAATTGCAGCACGCCATGGCGACGCTGCCGCGCCCCCTGCCGGTACAGGTGCTGCTTCACACCGACCTGGCCAACGCCGCCCGGCAAGTGGGGCGCTACATCGGTCCCCTGGCCGAAGTGGAAGGCAGCGTGCGCCTGCAGACCACGACCACCAGCTACAGCTGGTTCGCGCGCCTGCTGGCCTCGCTGAATTTCGACTTCACGATCGAGGGCCCAGAGGAACTTCGGACAGCCGTGCGCAATGAGGCGGAACGGCTGGCGCGGCTGGCAGGCTAGGCTTACTGCCGGCGGCGGCGCATGACGGCGATGGCTGCCAGGCCAGCCAGCATCAGGCCAAAGGTCGCCGGCTCCGGCACAGCGGATGGTGCCGGCGGTGCAGCGTTATAACCGAGTGCATCGGCAGCGGCAGTTAAATTTCCTGCTTCGCCGTGCACGCCGGCTTCGACAGTCAGCGACAGCTTGCCGGAGCTGCGGCCGTTCATTTCATAGGAAGGTACGGATTCCATCGCAAATCGCTTCCCGTCGCTGGACGAGCATGACAGGACTCCCCAGTTCCTCACAGCCACTGCCGGGTCGGTTGGCAGCAAAGGTTTTTGCCCGGCGAGCAACACATGCAGGCCGGCAGGGGCAGCCGGCCTCAGCCCACGTCCGGGTCAAGCTTGCGTAAACCAAAAAATCCGAACAGCAGGCCACAGCCCATCAGCAACAGAGTCGAATTGAGGACATGGCGAAATAACACCGCACGCTGCGGGTCATGGGGATCGACCCATACGGTCACACCACGCCCCAGCGAAGGCCGCAAGCGGTCACGCATCTCCAGCAGCGGATCCAAGGCGCTCGATTGCACACCACAGCAGATCATGTTTTCGCCGCGATATTGTTGGCCCGCCACGGCATAGCGGTAGCTGACCTGCACCTTTGGATTTGCGGCGCGCGATGTTGGTGACGGCTTGGTCGCGGTTTCGACTTTGTCCAGCACGCCCTGCACCGGCACCATGCGCGGCAAGGCCCACATGTCGGCACCGCAAATTTCCCAGCAGAGCAGTGCATACAGTCCCAAGGGCAGGACATACCACGCCACGCGCCGCAAGCAGCGTCGCGGTCCAGAGCTTTCCATGAATTTCGCCATATTTGCTGGCAACAAAAAAGCGCCCTGGAGGGCGCTCTTTTATAGCTGAAGCCAATGATTACTTGGCGTTCATCAGTGCCACGGTGGTGTCCAGCATGCGGTTGCTGAAGCCCCACTCGTTGTCGTACCAGGACGATACCTTGACCAGCTTGCCCGACACCTTGGTCAGGGTGGCGTCGAAATTCGACGATGCCGGGTTGTGGTTGAAGTCGACGGAGACCAGCGGCTCGGTGTTGTAGGTCAGCACGCCTTTCAGTGCGCCTTCCGATGCTTCCTTCATGATCTTGTTGATTTCTTCAACGGTGGTGTCGCGCTTGGCGATGAAGGACAGGTCGACGATCGAGACGTTGATGGTCGGAACGCGGATCGCGTAGCCGTCCAGCTTGCCGTTCAGTTCAGGCAGCACCAGGCCGACAGCGGCAGCAGCGCCGGTCTTGGTCGGGATCATGGACTGGGTAGCGGAACGGGCGCGGCGCAGGTCTTCGTGCATCACGTCGGTCAGCACCTGGTCGTTGGTGTAAGCGTGCACGGTGGTCATCAGGCCGGTTTCCAGGCCGATGGCGTCGTTCAGCGGCTTGACCAGCGGGGCCAGGCAGTTGGTGGTGCAGGAAGCGTTCGAGATCACGGTGTCGGAAGCTTTCAGCACGCCGTGGTTCACGCCGTACACGACGGTCGCGTCAACGTCCTTGCCGCCTGGAGCAGAAATGATCACCTTCTTGGCGCCGCCCTTCAGGTGGGCCGAGGCTTTTTCCTTGGTGGTGAAGAAGCCGGTGCACTCCAGCACCACGTCCACGCCCAGCTCGCCCCATGGGATTTCAGCCGGGTTGCGCTGTGCGAACACGCGGATCTTGTCGCCGTTCACGATCATGTTGTCGCCTTCCACCGTCACGGTGCCAGGGAACTTGCCGTGGGCGGTGTCGTAGCGGGTCAGGTGGGCGTTCGACTCGGCGTTGCCCAGGTCGTTAATCGCCACAATCTGGATGTCCTGCTTTTTGCCGCCTTCGTAGAAAGCGCGCAGGACATTGCGGCCGATACGGCCATAACCGTTGATTGCTACTTTGATCGTCATGCTGTTTACTCCTGATGATAGAAATTAGATGACTGCTTTGACTTTTGCCACGACATTGTCGACGGTGAAGCCGAAGTGCTTGAACAGCACGCCAGCCGGCGCCGATTCGCCGAAGGTATCGATGCCAACCACGGCGCCTTCCAGGCCAACATACTTGTACCAGAATGCGGTGACGCCCGCTTCGATCGCCACGCGCGGCAGGCCCTTGGTCAGCACGGATGCCTTGTAGGCTGCGTCCTGGCGGTCGAACACGTCGGTCGACGGCATGGACACCACGCGTACCGGGGTGCCGGATGCCTTCAGTTCGGCGGCCGCTTTCATGGCCAGCTCCACTTCGGAGCCGGTGGCGATCAGGATGGCCTTGGCATCGGCCTCGTCGGACAGCACGTAGCCGCCCTTGGCGATATTGGCGATCTTGTCGGCCGAACGCTCGATGAACGGCAGGTTCTGGCGCGAGAAGATCAGGGTCGATGGGCCGTCCTTGCGCTTGATCGATTCACCCCAAGCGACCATCGATTCGACGGTGTCGGCCGGACGCCAGTTGTCCAGGTTAGGGATCAGGCGCAGCGAAGACACGTGTTCCACCGACTGGTGGGTCGGGCCGTCTTCGCCCAGGCCGATCGAGTCATGGGTGAACACGAACAGGGAACGCTGCTTCATCAGCGCGGCCATGCGCAGTGCGTTGCGGCTGTAGTCGGCAAAGGTCAGGAAGGTCGCGCCGAACGGGATGTAGCCGCCGTGCAGGGCGACGCCGTTCATGATGGCGGACATGCCGAACTCGCGCACGCCGTAGTTGATATGGTTGCCCGGCACGCCGGAACGCACGGCGACGCATTCCTTCCAGTTGGTCAGGTTGGAGCCGGTCAGGTCGGCCGAGCCGCCCAGGAATTCAGGCAGGACCGGTGCCAGCGCCTGGATCGCGTTCTGCGATGCCTTGCGGGTGGCGATGGTTTCTTTCTTCTCGACGCAGGCGGCGATGGCGGCGTCCAGGGTTGCCTGGAAGTTGCCTGGCAGTTCGCCCTTCATGCGGCGGGTCAGTTCCGCAGCTTCAGTCGGGTACTGGGCCGAGTACTTGGCGAACATTTCGTTCCAGCTGGCTTCGAATTTCGCGCCTTCTTCCTTGAAGTCCCACGCTTCCTTGACATCGTGCGGGATGTCGAACGGCTCGGCGCCCCAGGAGATGTACTCGCGCACTGCGGCGATTTCCTTCTCGCCCAGCGGTGCGCCGTGCACTTTGTCGCCGCCCTGCAGGTTTGGCGAACCCTTGCCGATGATGGTCTTGCAGCAGATCAGGGTCGGCTTGTCGGACTTCTTGGCTTGTTCGATGGCGGCGGACAGCGCGGCAACGTCGTGGCCGTCCACGCTCTTGATCACGTTCCAGCCGTAGGATTCGAAACGCTTAGGGGTGTCGTCGGTGAACCAGCCTTCGACCTTGCCGTCGATCGAGATGCCGTTGTCGTCGTACAGGGCGATCAGCTTCTTCAGGCCCAG
>JBCNOX010000140.1:0-10538 GCA_039593645.1 Pseudoduganella sp. | reverse complement strand
GACCGGGCCAGCCGACTTGTCCAGCACCGGCAACTGCGCCAGGCGCGCCGCCGCGCTTTGCTCATTGAGCGCCACTTGCGAGGACGGGTAAAGCGCGTGCATCGCGGTGCGGATGCGCGAGAACGGCAGCTTGGTCTGGGTGTCGCCGATCTTCGCCAGCCACTCCTGCTTCACTTTCGCATCCGGACGCGCGGCCTGCGCCGCCACCGCGGCCAGTTCGCCGCTGTCCGACTTGTCCCTGGCCTGCTCGGCGGCGATGCGCGCCTCCGCGCCCGGGTAGTCCTTGCGGTTAAGCAGGGCAATCATCTCCCAGCGCAGGTCCTGGCTCAGGGTCAGGCCGGCCAGTTTTTCGCGGCCATCGAGCATGGCGGCGATGCGCTCCAGCGATTCCTTGCTGCCGGCGGTGCCCAGGTAGGCGTTGAACCAGCGGCGCTGGAAGTCGCCCTTGCTGGCCCTGGCCTGCGCCCAGCTCATTTTCTCCAGGCGGCCGACCACGGTGCGGGTGTAGGCGCCATCGGCCGACATGGTGCGCAGGTAGCGGATCGACTGGCCCATCTTGCCCAGCACATCGCCCAGCAGCACGTAATCCTGTTCCCGCGGTGCGTTGACCAGCACCGTGTCGAGGAATTCGTTGAGCGGCAGCGCGCCGTCACGCACGTTGTCCCACATGCTGTGCCACAGCATGGTGCGCAGCAGCTTGTCTGCCACCTTGCTGACGTCCTGGCGCGCGGTGGCGAAGGAGCGCGCATCGAGCTTGGCTTTCACGAAGCCCCAGTCCTGGTAGTTCGGATAGACCAGGTCCGGGCAGGCGGCGCCTTTCAGTTCCGGCACTTCGGTGCTGGCGCCCTTGTAAGTCACCGGCAGCACCTTGGCGATGGCGAGCTGCTTACCCTTCTTCTGCATCAGGGCCAGTTGCACGCGCTGCTCGCGCAGGGTCGGGAACTGCGCCACGGCGGTCTGCTGCAGGCTGAAGGCGTCGATCTTGCCGCCCTGGCAGCTGTAGTTGGCAGTGATGGTGTTGACGCCTGGCTGGTACAGCCAGTCCTGGGTCCACTGGCCCAGGTCGCGGCCGGCCGCGTCGGCCAGGCTGCCGATGAAGTCATCCAGCTTGGCGTTCTTCCACTGGTACTTGACCAGGTAATTGTGCACGCCCTTGCGGAAGGTTTCCTCGCCCAGCAGGTGGCGCAGCTGCTTCAGCGTCGAAGCGCCCTTGGAATAGGTGATCGCGTCGATATTGTCGAAGGCGTTGGCGGTCGACGGCACCGGGGTTTCGATCGGGTGGGTGGTCACGCGCTGGTCCTGCACATAGGCGCCCGACTTGCCCTGCGAGTAGAAATACTGCCAGGCCGAGTCCTTGAATTCGGTGGCCTCGGCGGTGGCCAGGGTGCCCATGAAGGACGCGAAGCTTTCGTTCAGCCACAGGCCGTTCCACCATTGCATGGTGACCAGGTCGCCGAACCATTGGTGCGCCATTTCGTGCATGATGACGCTGGCCAGCTCGTGCTTCTCGGCGCTGGTCATCTTGTCCTTGTGCAGGAAGGAGTGCTCGGCGAAAGTGATGGCGCCGGCGTTTTCCATCGCGCCGTACAGGAAGTCCGGCACCAGCAGCTGGTCGTATTTGCCGTACTGGTAAGGGATGCCGAAGTAATCGTCGAACCAGGCCAAGCCTTGCCTGGTGTATTCGAACCAGGGCGCCGGGTCGACCTGGTCGGCCACCGACTGGCGCGCAAACAGGCGCATCGGGTACTTGGCGCTGGTGGCGTCTTCCCACACTTTGTAAGGGCCTGCGTGCAGCGAGAAGTTGTACGGGCTGAGGATCTTGGACACCGGGAAGATCCAGCGCTTGCCATTGGCCACGTCTTCCACCTTCGATTCGCGCGCGGTGGACACCACGGTCCAGTCGGCAGGCGCGGTGACGTTGACCTGGTAGGTCGCCTTCAGGTCCGGCTGGTCGAACAGCGCGAACATCTGGTGCGCGGCGGCCGGTTCGAAGTGCGAGTAGGTGTAGACGCGGCCATCGACCGGGTCGACCATGCGGTGCAGGCCCTCGCCGTTGGTACTGTGCTTGCGCTCGAATTCCACGGTCACGCTATTGCGGCCCGCCTTCAGGTCGGCGGCGGCCAGCGTGATGAACCAGTTGTTGTACTGCGGCGCGGCGACCTGCTTGCCGTTGACCACCAGGCGCTTGATGGTGGCCTTGTCCAGGTCCAGCGTCAGCGGCTGTGCGTTGTCCTTCAGGTCGAAGGCTACGGTGGTGGTGTTGCTGAAGGTTTCCTGGCCGGTCAGCGCAAAGTCGAGCACATAGGCGACATTCGACACGCGCGCCGAACGGGCGGCGGCATCGGTCTGGCTCAGGTAAGGGTTTTCCGCGCGCGGGGTGTAGGCGCTGTTATCGGCCGCGATGCCGCTGGTGGCGACAAGTGCACTGACTGCCAGTGTAATGGCATGAGGAACTAGCGATTTCATGGTTATCCTTATACGTGTCTCGCCCCGGACCGGCCCCGGTCCGGCAGCGCAGGGATGATACCATTGGGCGATGGACATCAAACTCGAGACCCCCAACCAGCCCGAAGTCGTGGCCCTGATCGACCTGCTGGATGCCTACCAGCTGTCGCTGTATCCGCCCGAGAGCGTGTATGCGCTCGACATGAATTCGCTGCTGCAGCCGAACGTGCTGTTTGCCGTGGCGCGCAACCTCGATGGCGCGGCGGTGGGCTGCGGCGCCATCGTGGTGACGCCGGAATACGGGGAAGTGAAGCGCATGTTCGTGCACCCTTCGGCGCGCGGCCAGGGCGTGGCGCAGCGCCTGCTCGGCATGCTGGAAGCGGAAGCGCTGGCGCGCGGCTGCCGCCAGTTCATGCTGGAGACCGGGCCGTCGCAGCCGGAAGCGATCGGCCTGTATAAGCGCCTCGGCTACAGCGTGCGCGGACCATATGGCGATTACCGCGACGATCCATTGAGCGTGTTCATGGAGAAGGCGGCATGACGGATTCCTTGACCGACCTGCGCGAGCGCACGCGCGCTTTCGCCGCTGCACGCGACTGGGAGCAGTACCACACGCCCAAGAACCTGGCGATGGCGCTGTCTGTCGAAGTGGCAGAACTGGCCGAGCATTTCCAGTGGCTGCAAACCGGCCGCGTTGGCGAACTTGCGCAAGGCCAGCAGGAAGCGATCAGCCATGAGCTGGCCGATGTGCTGCTTTACCTGGTGCAAATCGCCGACAAGCTCGATGTCGACCTGTATGCGGCGGCGCTGGAAAAAATCCAGCTCAATGCAATCAAATATCCTGCGTCCGAATAATTGGCTAATTGTGGCCAGTCGCCGCTAACTGCTGGGGTAGTTCGCCTCGGTTTTGCGCGATCGTGGTTAATCCTCGTTTGCAGTCTTTGATTTCACTAAAATCCACCCCCGCTGGAATCGGCATCCCATTAACAACGGCCCAAACCACTATTTCTGAATCAAAACCACTAAGGTCCAATGCCGTGATGTCGTTTCGGATACGCCGGCACAGGCCGGCTGCGGCCACATCCCTGTTTGCAGGATCAGCCAAAGCTGACTGGGCGGCGATATACCAATCTTGCTGTGAAATATATGCCCTGATCGTGCCAAGCGTATTTCCACCATTGACCAAGGTATAGTTCAAGACTTCTCCAGCATCGAGGCCTGCGTGCACTTTCTGTCGGGCTTGCTCCACACTACCGGCACAGCGAGGCATGAAATTGGCAGGGCAGATACGCCAATCGGAAAAGATTGACGGCCGTGGATAATCGAATGTAATCGTCCACTTGCCGACATCGCGTCGAGTGGAATTCCAGTTACTTTCATCGCCCGGAATCCTGAACTGCAACGTTGCTCCGCGAATCTGTCCCGCTTGGGCGTTCCAGGTCCTTAAGTCCCTGTCCGACCAATGTTCCTCCGCGATACCGCTGGAAAATAGCTTGGAAATCGCGTCATCGACAGCACGGGCTCGATCTTTGGTTGTTTGTTCCGACAACTTCGTGACGACCGAAGCGCTGGCACTGGTGGCTTTGGCGACTCCTAATGCCACCTGGACTGCGGTTGCCGCGCCTCGCGATGAAATGCTTTTTGCACCAGCTACGCTGATCCTAATGGTCGGCACTCGCGTTCCATCATTCTTCACCAGGAAAAGTGGAAAATCTGACCGCGAATGGTGAATAACTCTGCTCCATTGCTCTCCTTCGGAATTGCTGATGTGGCCAATGGTCGCAAGTGGGATAGACGACTCGTAATTTCCCACCGATATGAATGCGGTCAGGTTGATGGAGAAGTCGCTGCCCCACAGATACCGGGCGAAAATATTCTGTCCCTGATAATCAAGCAGCTCCTCATTTCCCTCATACTTTGCTCCATCCACAGATTTTCCTGCAAGGTTCCCGGCATTCGCCTTTGGAAGCGCACTCGATATGACCAGGCGCGTATAGGCGCCAGAAAAGTCTCCACCTGCCGCCGATTCATTGGTCCATTCATCGGAGAATGAACTCAAAGGCGTAATATTGATTGGTTTTGTCGGCACCGATTCTCTGCGTACTTCCTGCGCAACGTTTGTCCATTCTGTTAGGGCCTGCACTGGAGCGGGCCTTACGTCCACCCTTGCGGAGTGGGGCATTACAACTGGCGGGGAAGTTGCGCATCCGGCGAGCAGCAGCGCAATCAAGGAAACAAAATATGCCGAACTTTTTGTACTCATTGCTTACTCCCTTTTCGTTGTAGTTGAACTTCGGGTGGGTAAGACTAGTCCTACAAATGTAGGCGAAAATGAGTGTCGAATTTACTCACTTTGTCACATGTTGCATGGTGGATACGCGAAGCTTCTGCGTGATGCCTGGATAAAGTGGCCAGGAACCCGCAGGCTCAAGCAGTCTGTGCAATGAGGGGCGCTACGGGCCACCAGTCGTGGTCCCCAGACACGGGCGTGATAAGAGACCAGTGCGGGCTGGTCCAGCATGTAGTCATGGATCGGGCTGGGGAAGGGGTGGAGGATCTCGGCATGCAGAATGCCGAACGCTGTTGCGTCGACAAGGTTTGGTTGCTCGCAGAGCAAACAAGGCTTATCGCCCAACAATTCCTTTGCCGACTTCCAGACTTCAATGCCTATGGCGCAGATACCAGCCACCTTGTGGCACCGGGTGCCCTGATGCCAGGCATACGGCGGTACTTCATTTGCGTGAAGGAGAAAATCAGGGGCGACAATGGCAGCAGCAGGGGCTCTCGCTATGTGGGCACGCTGCGTTTCGCACACTTGAGCAGCTGCGGTTTGTAGGCGTTGAAATTGGCTTACAACCAGCAGCTCAACGATCACCACTCATTTCTTGAATATGGAGAGGTTTCGGCGTCGATCATCGGCCAAGCGCCTTGCGGATCTGGGCGCTGATAATGACCCAGGATTTCGAATCGGCCGAGACTTCGTCGAAGTGGCTGCCACCCGGCAGCACCAGCACTTCGGCCGTGTCGCCTGCTGCCCTGGCGCGGCGGGCGTAATTTTCGCCGGTCACGGTGGGCGAGATGGTGTCGAGTTCACCGTGGATCAGGATGGTGTGCACACCGGCAGGCAGCATTTCGGCCGGCGAAGTGTCGGCGAAGATGTCGGGGCGCTGGGCGCTGGGCTTGCCGGCGATGAAAGCCGATTCGCAGTCGCAGCTGGTGCGGATCAAGGCCGCCTCGTTGCGCAGGTCGGCCAAACCGCCCAGGCTGATCACGGTGTTGATCTTCAACGGCTGCGGCGCCCAGGCCGGGCTCCATGCCGGCAGCTTGTGGCGCGATACGGCCCACTGCGCGAGATGGCCGCCGGCGGAGTGGCCAACGGCGACGACACGGTTCAGGTCCAGCGCGCCGGTCTTTGCTTCGTGCTTCAGCAAATCGACCGCGGTGGCGACGTCCTGGTACATGCCGGGATAGCCGCCGCCCTCTTCGTCGTAGCGGCGATACTCCACGCTCCATACTGCAATGCCGTCCTTCGCCATCGCGCCTGCCATATTGCGCATCTGTTCGATGCCATCATAGTTGCGCGTCCAGCAGCCGCCGTGGATCAGCACCACGACCGGGTGTGGGCCTTGGCCGGCGGGTTTGAAAAACTCCACGAACTGGCTCGGCGCGGGGCCGTAGACGATGCGTTTGTCGGGCGCAGGGCCATTGAGTGCAAGGTATTGGTCCAGAGTCAGTGGCTTGGTGACGATGGCGTCAGCCGGCGCGGCGGACGCGCCGACGGCGGCGGCGCCGGCAGCGGCGCACAGGGAATGGCGGATCAGTTTGAGCATGGCTTGTTCGGCGAAGTCCGGGACAGCCAGCAGCATAGCGTGGGGATGGCCAATTCGGCAACAAGCCGGGTTGACCCGCCAGCTTTGCGGCAACTAACGGGTCGCTTTCCCGACCTGTCGCTGACTACTACTGAAAACTACTGAAATTACTACTGAAACTACTGAAATTTGCCTGTTTTGCCGCTGATAGCGCTATAACCGTAAAAATTTCAGTAGCTTTCAGTAGCTGGTGCAGAGGGTTAGCGAAACAGGACCGGGCGGCGCGACCGGTCCCAAGTTACGGCACGGATCAGCGCTTCGGCTTGGCTGCCGGCTTTTTCGGCGGGGTGTGCTTGCCGGACATCGGCGGCATGGCGTCGGCCAGCGACATCTTCAGCTGCTTGCCACCGACCCACACTTTGCGCAGATGCTTGAAGATGTCGTCCGGCATGCCGTCCGGCATCTCGACGAAGGCGTGGTCTTCCAGGATCTCGATGCGGCCGATGAAGCGCGATTCGAGGCCGCTCTCGTTGGCGATGGCGCCAACCAGGTTGCCGGCATTCACGCCGTCGCCCGAGCCAACTTCCACGCGGTAAGCGCGCATCGGCATCGGGGCTGCACCGCCCTCGCCTGCCGCGGCCTTATCCTTCTTCTTGCGCTTCGGCGCTTCCTCTTCAAACATTGGCTCGTCGTCATCGGCGCGCGAGGACAGCGGTGGAGCCGAACGTTCGGCGCGTTCTGCACGCTCCGGCTTGGCGGCGCGCGGCGCCTTGGCGGCCGGCGCCGGTGGCGGCGTTTCGCCGTCGCGATGCAGGCGCAGCGGCTGGCCGGCTACGCGCAGCACTTGCAGCGCATCGATATCGCCAGGCAGCAGGTCGGCCGGCATGTCCAGCAGCGAGTAGTCGTCGTAAATCTCGATACGGCCGATGAACTTGGAATCGATGCCGCCCTCGTTGGCAATCGCGCCGACGATGTTGCCCGGCTTGACGCCGTGCTGGTAGCCCACTTCCACGCGGTAGGTCGCCATGCCCTGCTCCGGCTCGCGCTCGATACGCTCTTTCTTCGGACGCGGCTCGCGTGGTTCACGCGGCTCGCGCGGCTCGCGGCCTTCACGACCCTGGCCCTGGCCTTCCTGGCGCGGCGCGCCGTCTTCATGCCAGCCTTTTTCACGCGATTTGTCCAGCAGCAGCGGCTTGCCGCCGCAGGCCATCATCGCCAATGCGGCAGCCACTTCCACCGCCGGGATATTGTGCTCGGCTTCGTACTCGCGCACCAGGTTTTCGAAGAACGACAGGCCTTCCTGCGCCAGGGTGTCGGTGATCTGGTCCTTGAACTTGCTGATGCGGACATCGTTGACCGCCTGCAGCGTCGGCAGCGTCATCGGCGTCACCGGCTGGCGCGTGGTGCGCTCGATCAGCTTCAGCAGGTTGCGCTCGCGCGGGGTGATGAACAGGATCGCTTCGCCGCTGCGGCCGGCGCGGCCGGTACGGCCGATACGGTGGGTGTAGCTTTCCGGGTCATACGGCACGTCGTAGTTGACCACGTGGCTGATGCGCTCCACGTCCAGGCCGCGTGCCGCCACGTCGGTGGCAACCAGGATGTCGATCTTGCCGTCCTTGAGCTGGCCGATGATGCGTTCGCGCGCCGCCTGCTGCATGTCGCCGTTGATGGCGCCGGCCGAGAAGCCGCGCGCCTGCAGGCGTTCCGCCAGTTCCTCGGTGCCGATCTTGGTACGCGAGAAGATGATCATGCCGTCGAACGGCTCCGCTTCCAGGATGCGGGTCAGCGCGTCCAGCTTGTGCATGCCGGACACCAGCCAGTAGCGCTGGCGGATATTGGTGTTGGTGGTGGTCTTGGCCGCCACCATCACTTCGGCCGGGTCGTTCAGGTAGGTGGTGGCGATGCGCTTCACTTGCGCCGGCATGGTGGCCGAGAACAGCGCGGTCTGGCGCGATTCCGGGGTTTCCTGCAGGATGCGCTCAACGTCCTCGATGAAGCCCATGCGCAGCATTTCGTCCGCTTCGTCCAGCACCAGGGTTTTCAGCTGAGACAGGTCGAGCGAGCCCTTTTCCAGGTGGTCGATGACGCGGCCCGGGGTGCCGACCACCACGTGCACGCCGCGGCGCAGCGCTTGCAGCTGCGGGCCGTAGGACTGGCCGCCGTAGATCGGCAGCACATGGAATTTCGGGATGTGGGTGGCGTAGCGCTGGAAGGCTTCCGCTACCTGGATCGCCAGTTCGCGGGTCGGCGCCAGCACCAGCGCCTGTGGCGCGGCCTGCTTGATGTCGATGCGCGACAGGATGGGCAGCGCGAAGGCGGCGGTCTTGCCGGTGCCGGTTTGCGCGGTGCCCAGCACGTCGCGGTTTTCCAGCAGGTGGGGAATGGTGGAGGCCTGGATCGGAGACGGGGTCTCGTAGCCTACTTCTTTCAGCGCCTTCAAAATGGGGGCGCTGAGGTTCAAATCGGTAAACAGGGTGTCAGACATGGCGGCACTCGTGGGGTTATTGTTGTATCGCCTTGATGCGACGGAAGGTGCTATTTTACCCTTTTAACCCGGCACCCCAGTGTCTGACCCTGTGGGTCAGACACCGGTTTACCGGTTCTAGGTGTGCGGCTTGACATCATCCTTCAGCGCATTCAGCGCCATTTTCTCGATCAAGCCCGGCGCCAGCAGCTTGAGCCAGCGCCCCAGCTTGCCCTTGGCCGTCATCACCACCTCGCGCCGGCGTCCCGCCATGCCGTCGATGATCAGCTTCGCGCATTCGGCCACCGGCATCGCCGCATCCTCGCGCAGGCTGCTCTTGCCCAGCTCCCCGCCCGCGGCGTTGTAACCCCGATAACGGATCTGGGTATCCACCACGCCCGGATAGGCGGTGGTGACACTGACCCCATACGGCTTCATCTCCGCCCGCAGCGCCTCGAAGAACCCCGCCATGGCAAACTTGGTGGCGCCGTAAGCTGTGCGCCCCGGCACCCCAACCAGGCCGGCCAGCGAGGACACGGCCACGATCCGCCCTTGCGATGCCTTCAGGTAAGGCAGCGCGGCATGGGTGCACCAGATCGCGCCCCACAGGTTCACTTTCATCAGTTCTTCGTACCAGCCCAGGTCCGTCACTTCCTCGAATAGCGCATGGGCTGAGCGGCCGGCGTTGTTGACCAGGGCGTCGATGCGGCCGAAGCGCTCCACTGCCGCCGCAACCAGGTGCCGGCATTGCTCCTGCCGCGCGACGTCGGTGGCCACCACCAGCGTGCCTGCGCCGGCCGCGCTGCAGTCGGCCGCCACTGCATGCAAGGCCGCTTCATTGCGCGCCGCCAGCACCAGTGCCACGTCCTTGCCGCGTGCCCGCGCCAGCTGGCGCGCCATTTCTGCCCCGATGCCGTCGGATGCGCCGGTGATGATGATGACTTCCATGTATCTCCTTTGTTTCGCCGCCCGGAATGCGTTCCATTATGGAGTAATATCCCCGCCATGAATACCAAGTCCTTTATCCCTGCCGGCTTGCTGCTGGCCGCCGCTTCTGCCGCCGCGCAGCAAGCGCCTACCGTCAAGGAAGCGCCGCTGCGCGCCCACCTTTCCTTCCTGGCCGACGACCTGCTCGAAGGGCGCGGCACCGGCCAGCGCGGCGGCGACCTCGCCGTGCGCTACCTGGAAACCCAGGCCGCCGCCATTGGCCTGAAGCCGCTGGCCGACGGCACCTACCGCCAGTCGGTGAAATTCCAGGGCAGCCGCCTGCAGCCAGGCAGTTCGATCAGGTTCGCCGCCGGCGCCAGCACCCTGCTGCCGCGCCTGGGCGAGGATGTACTGATCGGCACCGGCAGCGGCCGCGCCGAAGTGATATTCGATGCGCCGCTGGTGTTCGTCGGCTATGGCGCCATCGCGCCGGAAGAAAGCTGGAACGATTACAAGGACGTCGACGTCAAGGGTAAGATCCTGGTCATGATGGTCAATGACCCGCAGCCCACTGCCGCAGAACCGAACCGCTTCGCCGGCAAAGGCTACACCTATTACGGCCGCTGGATGTACAAGTACGAGGAAGCGGTACGGCGCGGCGCCGCCGGCGCCCTGCTGATCCACACCACGCCTTCGGCCGCCTATGGCTGGAACGTGCCTGCCACCAGCTTCTCGCTGGAGCGCTTCCACGCGCCCGGTGGCGGCAACCTGATCGAAGGCTGGCTGTCCGAAGATTACACGCGCACCCTGTTCAAGGCCGCCGGCTTCGACCTCGACACCCTGCGCGCAGCCGCCGAACGGCGCGACTTCCGCCCGGTCGCCCTGAACATCAG
>JBCNOX010000014.1:0-23518 GCA_039593645.1 Pseudoduganella sp. | reverse complement strand
GTCGGTGCGCTCCGCCGTTTTCAGCACCCAGTCGCTCGATTGCAGCGCGCTGTTGGCTGCCTCGCGGATCGCGCTGCGAACATAGCCCTCCCACGCCTCGCGCGTGAATGCCCCTGAGACCGCATGGCTGCCCTGCACCAGCGCACGGTCCTGTTCACCGACAATACGCGCAACGGTCATGGCGGGATAGCGCGTGCTGGCGCGCGCCTTGATCTCGGCATACACGCGTTCTCGCGCAGTCATGCCGCGCACCACTTGCCGCAGCTGGTCGCGCGCCGCGTCGACCAGGGCCAGCTTGGGTTCGATGCGCGGCCAGGCAGGATCGTTTAACTGAGCCAGGTAAAACGCCAGCAGGGCCTCTGCACTGCGCAAAAGCTGCTCGCGCGGCATGGCGCCGCGATTGGCCTCCAGCCAATTGCGCCAATGGCGTGTGAGCTGGTCGCCCAGGTGCCCCGTTTCGGCATGCGATTTATCGGCCAGCATCAGGTAAGTCTTCAACGCGTTATAGGAATCCTCGACATTGCCCGCTTCGCGCTGCCCAAGAGCGAACAGTTGCGTCTCCAGGCTGGCCGCCACCGGCTTGAGCAGGATTTCGCTCATGCCTTTGAAATACTCGCTGCGCAGCTTGCGGCCCAGCGAATCGCCCTGGTACAAGCCCATGCCCAGCAACCAGGGCGATTCGCGATCCAGCTTATCGACTTGCTCGATACGGTCCTGCAGCAGTTGCAGCGCTTCCAGGCGCGATTGCAGGTCCGGGCGCTGCGCCTGCAGGCGCACTGCCTTGTCCAGGTCCGCTGCAGCGTTGGCGACCAGCTGCGAATTGCCAGAGTACGACCAGGTCCAGGCACCCAGTAGCGCGCCAAGCAGCAGGATGGCAACCGCAAAGCCACCATTGCGCAGCACCTGCCGCCTGCGTGTCGCATACTGGGAAACCAGGTCCTTGTCGGCGAAGATCACTTCACGGAAAAGCCGCGGCAGGAAATACCCTGCCTGCGTGCCCATGCACACGCGCGGCGCAGCATCGGCCGGCCTTGTCAGCCCGAAACGCTGGGCAACCCGCAGCGACTGGGCGCATATGGGCTGCCCTTCCTGCAATGCGCTGGTGAAGTAATAGCCCCTGAACAAAGGGCGGAACTGGAAGGGATTGTCTTCGAACAGCGTGGCAAGGAAGGCTTTCAACGGCGCGCGCAAAGCCGCAAACTCCAGTGGGAAGGTATGTACCCCAGCCGGCACCAGCTCGCGGCGGCGCTGGGTCATGGTAGCGATGCCCATTTCGCGCAGCCCTTCGCACAATTCGTCGAAGCTTTGCTCGAAGAATGCCAGCATGTCGCGACAGCCAGCCTTCTGCCTGAACGGCATGGTCGCGCCCCAGGGCCGCTCGCGTTCCGCCGTTTCCGCATCCTTGAAGAAGTCGGCAAAGCCTGCCACCAGGTCGGCCTTGGTGAACATCACATATACCGGCGCGAACACTTCAAGCTTTTCGATCAGGTCCTGCACGCGCTGGCGCAGGCTTCGCGCGAGCTGCAATACCGCTTCAGTGTCGTCGCCCCGCAACTCTGCGATGCTGACCGCGATGATAATGCCGTTGATTGGCGCCCGAGGCCGGTGCTTCTTCAACAAGCCAAGAAAGCCTTGCCACTCCTCGCGGTCCACTGCCTGCACCGCATAACGGCCTGCGGTATCGAGCAGGATTCCTTCTGCCGTAAAGAACCAGTCGCACTGTCGGGTGCCACCGACACCCTGGACTGCCTTCGGATCAGCGAAAGGAAATTGCAGGCCGGACTGCGTAATCGCACTGCTCTTTCCTGCGGCCGGGTTGCCGATCACCATATACCACGGCAGTTCATACAGTGCGCGCGCTCCGGTTGCCTGGCCAAGGCGCGAGTTCCGTATCGTGCCAATCGCTTCCAGCATCGCGCTGCGAACCGATTCCAGGTCGGCTTCGGCTCGCGTCTCTGCCAGCGGCAGCGGCTCGGCTTCGCGCCGGTGAGCGAGATAGCGGCGAGTGCCCCAAACTGCCAGCGCCAGCACGGCAAGCGCCGCGATGCCGGCCAGCGCCCACACCAGCGCAAGTTGCAGCAGTTCGGCGCCGAGGAAGAAAAGCCCCGCGAGCAACGCGAAGGCCAGTATGTTCAGGGTGCGCCTGTCGGTAAGCAGGTACCAGGTTCGTTGCAGCATGATGGGCCCGGGAAAGGGAGGCAGGTTGGCCGATGTTGCCACCAAGCCGTGCGGCGCTTCTTGAGCCGCCTCAAGCCCTGGCGTCGCGCGTGCGCAATTCGGTATGGCCGAAATCCATCATGGTCCAGCGCCCGCCCCAGACCATGCCGGCCGCCTCTGCCACCTCGCCGTACAACTGATAGCCGCGCATGGCCCACGGATCGCGTTCACTGATGACCAGCTTTCCCTCGCGGATAAAGGCGCAATCGGCAGCCAGCCCGAATTGGTGGAAGCTCTGGAAGGCGCGTGCGTTGCTTACGTGACTGCCTGCTGCAGCCAGCCTGTCCTGCCGCTCCGGGCTGCGGTAGCCTTCCAGCAAAGCCATTTCGTAGCCATGCCGCTCGCGCATCACGTTGAACACTGCCAGCAATCGCCGCGCGAAGTCCTTGTCCAGCCGCTGCCAGTCACGGTCGGCTTGCGACAGCATTGGCCGCAGCAACTCCACTTCCGCGGTAGCGAACGCCAGCGGAGGCAGTGGCGGCGGTGGCACCAGCTGTTCGCCTTGCAGCAATGCCGAAATTTGCGGATCGACAGGAGGCCTGCTGTCGTCGAAGTCAGGCACCATCTGGCGCGGGCGCAGCAGGCGCACCAGCAACGGCGGGGCGCCGGCCAGCAGCGCCGCACCTGCGCCGAGCAGCAGAAAGCGACGCTGGCGTTGGCTCGGACGGCGCTTGGGCGGAAATAGCAACAGCCAGCCTATGGCGCCGGCCACCACGAAGACGCCCGCGACGATAAATGGCAACATGGTGCGATCCATCAATACGAAAGCGCATGCGGCGCGCGACACTTGAATCCTATGCCGGCCCGCAATCGGACGGGTCGAGCGAAATCAAGCTTTGGGAGGACTTATGCGGCCAGACTTGTTTGCAGGCCCCGCGCTGCGGGACGATCGCCACCGCATCCTGGCGAGATTGGCGAACGGTGGCAGCGTGCCTGCCCCGGCCCGCCAGTGGCTTCGCTGGGAACCGCGACAGCGTGCACGCCTTGCAGCCGTTGCCACCCTGCTGGCCACCGGAGCTGCCGCATGGGTGTGGCTGCAAAACGACGCGCCTGCACATGACCTTCCACCAGAATCGGCGATGCACGCCACGCCCCAGGCAATGCCGCAAGCGCCCGCTGCCTTGCTCGCCGCTCCGCAGCAGGCTGCAACCATCGTGAATGTGGTCCAGCCGCAAAGCGAACCGACGGCAGCGCTTGAACTACGTGCGACAGCCGGCGCTGGACCAGGCCAGCCAGCCGCAAGGCCGGCGGATTCAAAGCCCTTACACGCGCGCCCTGCCAAGGTGGCAGCGACGTCCCGCAGGCAACAAAGCCCCGCAACGGCACCGGAAAGTGATGAAGATGTGACGCTGCTGGCGGCAATGCTCAAGCACGCGAAGCCGCAGACGCCTTCGCCTAGCCAGCCAAAGGATTGATGAATGCCGCCATAGCCTGCAACGTGGCCTCGGGCTGTTCGATATGTGGGCTATGGCCGCAGCCAGGCAACAGCAGTTGGCGGGCGCCAGGCGTGCTCCGCTCGATGGCGTCCATCTGCGCGCCGGAGCCGTAATGGTCGTCACCGCCCTGCATCGCCAGCAGCGGGCAGGCAATCGCCGGCAACAGGTACTCGATATTCCAGCGCCTGAACCACGGGGCCAGCCAGGTATCGGCCCAGGATGAAAACACTTGCTGCGCCTTGTCGCCGTGATAGCGCGCCAGCGCGCGCATCTTGCCGGCGCTGTGGGCAGCCAGCACGGTGCGGATGCCCTCGATCGTAATGTCTTCCACAAACACGTGTGCGGCCGCGCTGATCACCGCGCGCAATCCCTGCGGCCGAGCTGCCGCGTAAATCAATGCAATGCTGCCGCCATCCGAATGTCCCACCAGGATATGTTCCCGGCCCGGCGCCAGCCGTTCCATCACTGCCGGCAGTTCGACCAGCGCAAACTGGTGCAGGTAGTGAATGTTGCGCGGGGCCGGCTGCGACGAGGACAAGCCATACCCCTGGCGTTCATAGACCAGGCCCGTGCAGCCAGTGGCAGCGCACAGCCGTTCCGGAAACTCCTTCCACATGCCGATGCAGCCCAGGCCTTCATGCAGGAACACCAGAAGCGGCTTGCGCGCATCGCCTTCGATCAGCTCGTAGTGCAGTCGCGCGCTCCCCAGTTCCAGCATCGGCATGGCCGGCTCCTAGCGCAAGGCGAAGTCGACGCGGCCCGCCGCGCCGGCCTTCGGCGCAACCAGGAAAATGCGCTCAGGCGGCACCTGGCCCTGCCCCACCAGCCAGTCCTTGGCCACCTGCGCCCGGCGATTGCCAAGGGTCGTAAAGTCGTCCTGGTCAAGTTTGATATTAGCCAGCATCAGCTTCTCCATTTCTTCCGTCGGCAGCGATTTGGCGAAACCCAGTGCATTGCGCGGTTTGACGAATTTCTCGTCCTTGTAGGCGCGCTCCAGCAAGGTTGCGTATTCCTCCTTGGCTACCACTACGCCGCCTTCCGGCAGCGCGGCGCCGCGCGCCTGCAGGTCGCGCGTCTTCAACTGGCGCAGCTTGCGCTCCAGCGCCACGCGCTTGAGCGCTTCCAGTTCCGCCGCATCGTCGAATCGGCCGGTGATGTCCAGCTTCAGGCCCGGGCGCTCGGTCATTGCCTTGGCCAGCGATTTCAGTTTTCCTTCGGATGCTGGCAGCAATGCCGAACGGCCCTGGTCGAATTCCAGCATCGACAGTTCCTCTCCGCCGCCAAACAGGGAACCGATCAACGCAAATGGCGAAGTGACGGTCTTCATGATGGCGTTGCCGATCACCTTGAGGATGATGCCGCCCAGCGAGAACTGCGGGTCGTCCAGCGATCCGCCAATCGGCACATTGATGTCGATTACGCCGTTACGGTCGCTAAGCAGCGCCACCGCCAGGTTCACCGGCAGCCTGGTGGCATCCGGATTCGTGCTCTCCTTGCCGAAGGTAAGCTGGTCGAGCACCAGGCGGTTCTCAGCCTTCAGCTGGCGGTTTTCCAGCGCATAGGCCACCTCGAACGTCATCTTGCCTTTTTCGATGCCGTAGCCGACATATTTATCGGCATAGGCCGAGAGCTGCGACAGCTCCATGCCGCGAACCTCAGCGCGCAGGTCAAGCGAAAGCTCCTGCTTCAGCGGGTGCACACGGCCGGCGATCAACAGCGGCGCGCCACTGACGTTGCCGCGCAGGTCGACGTTTGCATCGTGCGCGGGGTCCGACGACAAGCCGCTTACCGTGCCGCCCAGGTCCTTCAGGTTGGCGGTGTAATTTGGCTTGATGAAGTTGTCGGTAAAGCGCACGCGCCCGCCGGACAGCAGCAGCTTGCCGATGCGGATCGGCGGCAGCGGCTCGGACGATTTTGCCGGCGCCGCCTTCGGAGCCGGCGCGGCGGCAGGCGGCGCAGCTTGCGCTACCTCGTTCGCCCTGGCCTTGGCATCTTTGACAGCCTGCGCACGCGTCCCGGCTTCGGTCAGGCTCTTGCCCTCCTCGCCTTCCTTGCGCATGACGTCCTGCACGTTCAGGCGGCCATTGGGATCGATGATGACACGGGCGAAGAAGTCGTCCAGCGCCACGCGGTCGATGTACAGGCTGAAAGGCTTGAAGTTCACGTCCATGCCGCCAAAGGCCAGCGATTTCCAGCTCAGGAAGTCATTCGAGCTCGATTTGTCGACAGTGGAAAGGCGGTTCACGCTGACATCGCCCTTGAAGCCGCCCTCTACCGCACCATCCTTGCCGGTTTCCAGTCGCAGGCGCGCCTTGCTGGAAACGGCCGCCTGCAGCAGGCGCAGGTTGACGTAGTCGGTCACGTAGGGCTGCAGGGGCAGCAGGTCGAAATTCTTCAGGTCCAACGCCAGGTCCGCCTTCAGCGGCGATGGCGCCAGTTGGCCCTTGAGTTCCAGTTCGCCTTTGTTGACGGCAGTCTTCAGCGCCACCTCGGCCGACGCACCGGGCGCGTTGGAATAACCCTCTACCGTCAACGCCAGCGGCGACAGCTTGAAGATGGTCGGCTCGGCGCGCAGGTCTTCACGCAGCTTTGCGTCCCAGTCGCTGATTTCCAGCTTGCCGACCTTGATTTGCATCGGTGCTTCGCCGCCCGGCTTGGCAGCGGCCTTGTCGCCGGCTGGCACGTTGGCCGGTTTGCCCTGGTGGACGTCGATGGCGGCGCTGTTCGAGGTGACGGACGCTATCTCGAGGGTGCGCTTGCGGCCATCGAACGCAATGTCCTGCACGACAACACCGAACTTGGCCAGGTCGGCACGCAGGTTGCCCTGCGGCGTTTCGTCGGCATAGCGCAGGGCCGAGCCGTTGATGGCCAGCTCCTTCAGCAACACGACCGGGCCAGTGACCGCCGCCGGTTTAGCCTCCGGCGGAGGTGCAGGTACAGGCGCAGCATTCTGCGGCGCAGCAGCCGGCACCAACTGGTCCAGGTTCAGTACCCCATCCTTGCTGCGTTTGACATCCAGCTCCAACCCGTCGATACCGACCTTCGCAATCTCGAAGCGCTGCGCCAGCAAATCCAGCTTGCCCAGTTTGATCTTTAATGCATCCAGCTTGGCCACCTGCGTGCCATCGAGTTGCTGCAATTGGGCGCCCGACAGGGTGGCCTCACCGCCCAGTACCAGCGACGCCGTTTTTTCCTTCGGCTGCACCACGGTCAGGTTCAGCTTTGCCTCCAGGTGCGCCGACGGCAGCTTGAAGCCCGGCTTGAACGGCAGGTAACCGAGGTAGTTCGTCAGGTCGACCTTATCGAGCTTCAGGTCCAGCGCATAATCCTTGGGCTCCGCGAACGGACGCGCCTTCCCCTTCAGGAAAAGCGGCGCGCCATTGATATTGGCGCTGAACAGCGGCTCGACAAAAATCGTCACATCCGCCGGCAACGAGGACACAAACGGCAGGCCAAGTTTCAGGTCCTGCACCTTATGTGTCACCCCGGCTGGCTTGTCTTCAAAAGACAGGCTGCCTTCTTCCAGCTGGATGTTATTGACCGAGAAGCGCGCTGGCTCGGGCGACGGCGGCTGGCTCGCGATCAGTTTCAGGATATCGTCGATGTTGTAGCGATTGTCGGCATTGCGCGCCAGATGCACATATGGCTTGGTCAGGCGCACTTCCTGCACCACTGGCGCCATGCGCGTGACGGACTGCCACGACAGGTCGGCGCCAAGCCGGTCGAAGCTGGCAAACACTGTGCTGCCGTCCGGCTCCATCATCTTCAGGCCGCGGACCGAGGCCGCCAGCGTGAACGGGTTGAAGGAGACTTCCTCGATGCTCAGCTGGCGATGCAATTTTTCCGAAGCCTGTTTGGCTGCCTGCGACTTGACGATCGCCGGCACCGCAAGAAAGCCAATGCCGGTGTAGGCAAGCAGCAGCCCAGCGAGGGTGCCGGGAACAAGGTATTTCAATGGTGGAATCTTCATAACCCGCTATTGTAATCGCACACGCCTTGCGGGAAGATCCGGGACAGCCATGCTTTTTGTGCATCGCTGAAGCCCGCGGCCGACCCATAAGTCCCGTCGGAAAAGGCTTTCGCCAGGGGCTTCAGCTTGCACTTGAAGTTATCGCCACGAATCGATCCGCCCGCCACCATGCGCGGGCTGCTGTGAACAGGGAAAGCCTGGGTGCATGCCCCAGGCTTTCCCGCATCGAGAATGCCGCCCCAGGCATCAGGTCCCGAGGCGAGCACGTTGCCGCCACTATCCACGCAGCGGTCTGCAAACTCCGCCGGCGCGCTGCCGCCAGTAAGATATTGGTCCAGCACCGACACCGCCTTCATCACCTGCCCCGACAAGTCCGTATCCGGCCTTGCAAACCAGATAACCTGACGCTTCGCCTCGTCCGGACTGGACGCCAGCAGCCGCGCCCGAACCGAGAAAGCTTGCCGCGCATTGTGCATGTCCAGTTCCGCCTCCCGGTACGGCCGCAGGTCAATCATCGGAATGCCAAGCCGCTTGCCGGTAAACACATGGCCTGAATCGAAAGCCGCCCGAATCGCCCGCTGGTCGCCCTCGCGCCGCGGAGCCGGCGTGCCGGCCGGATCGCGGCATGTCGCGCTGCGATGCATATTGGCGGAATCGAAGGGATCGCTGTCCGGCGTGTACGGCACGAAATCGCGCTGTTCCTTCCAACTGCCGACGCAGGCGTTCAGCCGCAGGAATTCATCCGCATCGATCTTGCCTGCCACCAGCGCCGCAAGGCCGTACTGCACGCCTACGTTGTCGATCGGAATCGGTGCATAGCCTTCGGCATCCGTGCCATAGAATTCTTCCAGGTCGTTCCAGTGCGTCCACTTCACTTTGGCAAACGCTTCCGGTGCATAGCCATAGAAAGCGATGGCCTTGTCGAATTTACTGTCTCGGAAGTGCGGGTTCAGCACCGTCGGCATCGCAAAGCGCCAACCATTGATGCATTCGGTGGTGCCGGGCTTGCCGGTGAAAGGATTCTTCGCAGTGTCGCTGGCATTCATGCCCTCCACCACCGACTGGCGGCTCCAGGTGGCCCACGGCGAACTCGGGTCGCGCGCCACCTCGTCGCGGAAGTACTGTCCAAGCAAGGGACAATCGGAAATCGGAATGGATTGGGTCACCATGTCCGGGTAGGACTGCACCGGTATCCCCGCATCGAAAAGGCCGGGACGATTTTGCGCGAACATATACTGCTGCACTGCCCCACCCGAGCCCCCAATGCCGATTGTATAAACCGGCTTGCCGTATGTCGCGCTGAAGTAGGCCTTGGTCTGCGCCGCAGTCTCCTCGGCCAGGCGCATATTGTAGTGAACCCCGCTCTCGTTGCCGGACGAATTGGCGACCGCATAGCCCTCCGCCAGCAGCTTCGGCATCAACTGCTTCTCCGAGCCGTTCAGGGCTCCGTTGAACCACAGGGCCGTACCCTGCTGGTGGCCAATGCCGACACCACCGCGCATCCAGTAGACCAGCTTACGGTTCCATGGCGCGCGCTCCAGCATGGCGATCGTGTAAATGAAACGGTTGATAGTCCCCGCTTCCACCCGCACCACGAAAGGAACGGCCTCGCCGTTGACGCTAACCGTTTTCATGTCGGAAGGTGGCGACTTGTAGCCGACCTCGATATCGAAAGACTTGAAGCCTGCGCCGGTGAAGTAGAAGTGCTGGATGCGAGGCTTGATGGCGCATTGGCTGCTATAACCAACCACCTTGCCTCCATCGTCGCGCACCGGATGTCCTGTGCCCTGCTGGTTATCGACCAGGGGTTCTCCCAGGCCCGATTCCACCGTCCGGCAAATGAAAGGCTGCTGCTGGTGGGGTTGGGGGGTACTGCATCCTGCCAGGGTGATAGCCGCTAGAACGGCCAGTATCCAAGCTTTCATGGCGCCTCCTCCTTGGCAGCCAGTGTAACGCGGCTATCGCGCTTGTGCCTATCGCTTGACTGGCGACTCCTGCGGCCGATACCACAGTTCACTGCGCGTCAACGGTGTCTGCGCCGGAAGATCAGGGTTGGGAATGCGGAACAGGCGGCGGCGCGCCAGGCCGGATCGCTTGATCAACGGCCCTTTGTAAGTCATGAACAGCGCCTGCAGCGAACCATCCTGCACCATGGCCTCCAGCCCCGCCTCCAGCCGCTTTGCCAACGCCTCCCCTTCCGCATCGCGGCGCGTGAAGAAGTAGCGCGCCAACGGATAGTAAAGGGCGATGCCCGGTTCTACTTCAAAACCAAAGCGCTGGTGCCACTCATCGTATTCGCTCAAGGCTTCATCGACGGAGCGCGACAGGGCGTCGAACCGCTTGACCTCCAGCATGGAGAACAGCCCCTCGTAATTGTTCCCTTCCACCACCTTGAAACCGCCGGCCTGCAGGATACCTACATCAACCCAACCCTTGCCCTGGCCAATGCTAAAGCGGCGCAATTGTTCGAGGGATTTGACATCGGCAAACCGCGGCACGTCTTCATGGCGCACCAGCAGCAGGCGGTAGCCGATCAGGCCACGGTCAACCGGAATTCGGACTGGGCGAAACTGCTGCTCAAGCTGCGCCGACGTGGCGCGTACGAAAACATTGATGGACCCGGCACCCGCCGCTTCGGCCGTCACCCGCGCCGGCGACATGAACTGGCCGGCCTGGCGCAATTCATAAGGACCGAACCTGGTCCGCGTTTTCTCCAGGGCCATGCGCAACACCTCCCAGTCGTACAGGTAACGACTGTCATGCTCGGACTCAGCGCGGGGATAAACAACCTGCTGAGAGGCCTGTGCAGGATTTGCAGCCACCGCCTGCGTCGCCAATATTGCAAGGAATAGCAGGCCGGTCATGTTCATGACCCTGAGCTTAACCCGAAACGAAGAAACTTGACTAGAATAACATTCTAGAACAGTATTCTAGCCATGCGCCAAGTCGACCGAAAATCCGCCATCCTGTCCGCCGCCCTCGCCGTGTTTTCCGAAAAAGGAATCGAGGCCACGTCGATAGAAGACATCCGCCAACGCAGCCAGGCGTCGGTGGGAAGCATCTATCACCACTTCGGCAATAAGGAAGGCATCGCTGCAGCACTGTTCACACAGGGGCTGGACAACTACTGGCAGCAGATCAAGGACAACGTAGCCCAGGCCAACAATGCCGAGTTCGCCGTCCACGCCATTATCAGCAGCCACCTGAACTGGATCGTCGAACAGCCCGACATGGCGCGCTTCCTGTTCGCACGCCGCCAGGCCGTCAGCGCCGAGCATGACGACGCCATCCGCCAGCGCACCGCAGGCCATTTCAAGGAAGTGTTTGAAAAATTGAAGCCGTGGTTCAAGCAGGGAATACTGCGCCGCTTGCCGATCGAGTTGTATGGCCCACTGCTGCTCGGCCCCTCGCAAGAACTGGCCCGCAACTGGCTGGGCGGGCGCATCGCTTTCAATCCGCTCCATGCCATCGATGAATTGAGCAGCGCCGCCTGGCGCGCGCTCGCCACCAATCCAACCCACACCGGCATCGCCTACGGAGGACCCAAACCATGAGCGCAACCCGCTTCACGCTGCAAGCGCAGGATGGCCAGCAACTGATCGCCTACCGCCACGAACCGTCACGCCCACCGCGCGCGCAGGTCGTGATCGCGCCCGGCATGGCGATTCCGCAAGGCTTCTACGCCACCTTCGCAGCATTCCTTGCGGGCCTGGGCTACAGGGTCTGGACTTTCGACTACCGCGGCATGGGCGAATCGCGACAAGGACCGCTCCGCCGCTGCAAGGCCGACATCACGACCTGGATCGCGCTCGATCTCGAATCGGTGGTGCAGCACGCCACAAGCGAGAACGCCCGGCTTCCGCTATTCCTGCTCGGCCACAGCCTGGGCGGCCAGACCGCGCCACTACTGCCCTCCATCCGAAAAGTGTCAGGCCTGGTCAACATCGCGGTGGGCAGCGGCGCCACGCGCCACAACCAGCCACGCATCCAGCGTTCCGCACCGTTGTTGTGGTACGTCCTGACGCCACTGCTATGCAAGGTGCTCGGCTACTTTCCCGGCAAGCGCCTTGGCATCCTGGGCGACATTCCGCGCGGCGCCATGATGCAGTGGCGCCGCTGGTGCCTCACCCCGGACTACCTGCTCACCGGCGAACCCGGTGCGCGCGAAGCGTATGCCAGCGCCAGCTTCCCGGTGCTCGGCCTGACCTTCAGCGATGATGAACTGCTGCGCGAATCGGGGTCGCGCATGCTGCATGAAGCCTACACCAGCGCCAAGGTGGACTACCGAGTGCTCAGCCCTGGCACGTTTAATCAGGAGCGCATCGGCCACTTCGGCTTCTTCCGCCCACACCAGGAAAAGGTATTGTGGCCGCTGGTCGGCGAATGGCTCGACCAGCATTGCTGACCGCTACCACGCCGCCTGGCAGGAACGTCCCACCTCAACCCGCAGCTGGTGCCAATTGATTCACGGCTGCGGTCCCACCTTGTGCGGAGGCTGCGCGCCCCACGGAGGCTGGCAACGACTCGAGCTCGTCGATGAGCATCTGGCCCGTATGCGTATGCACTAACACGTGAGCCCATTCGTTGCACCAAGGAGCTATTTATTTCTTTTTAACAATCATAGGACTGGCCCAGCGTATCGTTGAGCAACGCCTCCCCTGCGCGATCGGCGCCGCCAGCACCTGCTTCAGTACATGCCGGCCAGGCAGCAGAACTGAGTCTACCGACCATTAACCCCTTCAAAAAAACCATTCGTCGGATCGGACTGGTGTAAGCACTGAACCTTGAAGAGAATCAAGTTCTCACGTTTTCAAAAAAGGACTGTAATGAAAACCCTAGTTCTCGCACTTCTTGTTACGAGTCTGTCCGTCCCAGCGCACGCCCAGGAACAAACGCCCCTGTACAAAGAAATTGCAGCGATGGACAGGGTCTTGTTTGACGCCTTCAACCGCCAAGATGCCGCCGGGGTTAAAGCTGTCTTCTCGACCGACCTCGAGTTTTATCACGACATGGGCGGCTTACAAAACTACGAGCAAAACGAAGAAGCCACCCGCAAACTGTTCGCCCGCAACCTGCACCTGAAGCGGGAGTTGGTCCCCGGCAGCATGGAGGTCTATCCCGTGAAAGACTACGGCGCCATCCAAACCGGTCAGCACACTTTCTGCCACATCGAAAATGGTAAGGACGACTGCGGCACCTTCAAATTCCTGCAAATCTGGAAACGCACCGCAGATGGCTGGAAGCTGGCGCGGGTGGTCAGCTACGGCCATTAAGACCAGAAGCCCACCGGTGGGCTTTTCTATGTTTTGGCTCCCCGATCTGGACATGTAACGACAAAAGCAAAAAGCCCAACCGGTGAAGGCTGGGCTTTTCTATGTTCTGGCTCCCCGACCTGGACTCGAACCAGGGACCTGCGGATTAACAGTCCGTCGCTCTACCGACTGAGCTATCAGGGAAAAGAGGCCGCATTATATCGGCCATTATTTGGGCTGGCAAGTGCCAGCCCAAAATACTTTAGAACGAACCTTTGAATTGCACGCCAAACTGACGTGGCTCGTTAATGAAGCCGGTCAGGTTGTTGAAGTCGATGGCACCGGTGATGCGGCGCTGGTCGGTGATGTTGCGTGCGAAGCCAGCGATTTCGTACTTGCCGCCGGCCCAGTTGTAGCCTACGCGCAGGCCGCCTTCGGTCAGCGGAGCGCCGGTGAATTCAACTGCTTCGTACAGGAAGAAGTTGACCTTCGAACGGTAGGACCAGTCGGTCACCACGAACAGGTTGCCTTCTGCCAGCGGGTAGTTGTAGCGGGCGTTCAGGTTGATGATCCACTTCGGAGCCTGTGGCAGCGCATTGCCGTCGATGACCACGCGGCCGGACGAGTTGATCGGGTCCAGGATGGTGCACTGCGCGCACTTGTTCACGGACAGCGAAGGATCGCGGATCTCGGTGAAGTTGTACGAAGCGCTGGCGGACATCTTGAAGTCATTGGTGATGAAGCCTTCGATCTCGCCTTCGATGCCGCGGCCCTTGGTCTTGGCAGCGTTAATCAGCTTGGTGACGTTGGAGTTGCCGCCAACCACGGTCAGCTGCTGGTTCTTCACGTCGTAGTCGTACACGCTCAGGGAAGCGCGTGCGCGGCGGTTCCACAAGTCGGCCTTCACACCGGCTTCGATCGAAGTGATGGTTTCGGCGTCAGCCACGGTGATCGGCACGGCGGTCGAAGCGGCAGCGATCGATGGCGCGCGGAAGCCGGTCGCATAGCGCGCGTACACGCTGACGTCGTTGTTCAGCTTATAGGTACCGCTCAAGTCCCAGTTGAACTTGTCCTTGGACTCGGAAACCGACTTGGGACCAACCAGGGTGGTGCCGGTGGTTTCCAGGGTGTCGAAGTCCTTCTTGTCTTCGGTGTAGCGCAGGCCGCCGCGTACGGTGAAGGCGTCGTTCACTGCGTAGTTCACGGAACCGAACAGCGCCCAGGCTTCGTTCTTCTGCTGCGATTTCACGCGCGAAGTGCGGGTGCCGGCAACGTTGAAGTTGTCCTGGCCTGCCACCGCCTTCTCGTCGAAGTAGTACACGCCTGCCTGCCAGTTCATCGGGCCGGTGTACTTGGATTCTACGCGGAACTCTTGCGAGTACTGCTTGATGTCCGGTACGAAGGCCGCGGTGGCAACCTGGAACGGCACGGCTGGTGCGTCGCCTGGATTGCCGCCGTCGATGTCGCCGCGCGAATTGTAGCGGGCCACGGTCTCGTAGCCGGTGATCGAGTACAGCTTGTGCGCGCCCAAGTCCCAGCTCATGCGAACATTGGCGCCCTGGGTTTTCAGTTCCTGGTCTTCGCGGCCGTTGATGGCGATACGCTCAGGATCGAAGCCGTCGACGAAAGTGTTGGAGCCCTTCTTGATGATGTTGGCGCGGAACAGGCGCGAGCTGCCGGTGGTCTGGCGCTGGTGCACGTTGAACAGGGCATTGAACACGCCATTCGGCTGGTACAGCACCTGCACGCGTTCCGCGTGCTCGTTGTAGCCTTCCAGCGCATCAGGCTGGCCGGTATAAGTGTTGCTCACGAAGTCGTCGCGGTGCTGGCGCAGGGTCGAGACGCGCAGGGCCCACTCTTTCGACAGCGGCACGTTGGCAGCTGCTTCGATGTTGGCGGTAGCGTCGGTTGCGTAGGAAACGTTGTAGAAGCCTTCCACGCCGCGCAGGCTTGGCTTGGCCGATTCGAACTTGACCACGCCGGCCGGGGTGTTACGACCGAACAGGGTGCCTTGCGGGCCACGCAGCACTTCCACGTTGGCCAGGTCGAACATCGGGTAACCCTTCAGGATCGGGTTTTCCTGCACCACGTCGTCGTAAATCAGCGAAACCGGCTGCGAGGCGAACACGGCGAAGTCGGCGTTACCGTAGCCGCGGATGTAGAAGCGCGGGAATACACGGCCGGTCGACGATTCGACGTTCAGCGATGGCGTCTTGCCAGCGAGGACGCGGATGTCCTGGCCGCCGGACAGCAGGATGTCCAGCTTCTCGGCCTTGATCGTGGACACGGATACCGGCACGTCGCGGATATTCTCGGCGCGGCGCTGCGCGGTAACGGTAACAACTTCCATTTGGCCGGCTGGGGCCTGGGTGGCTTCCTGGGCCATGGCAGCCATCTGCACAGTGGCAAGGCTTACCAGCACGTGCATTTTGGACAACTTCATCATGTTCTTTCCTTGTGGGCGGTTTGATGGATGTCCCCTATTCTCCCCACAGGTTGCGGTCTGTCGCCGCAAAATAGCGGGCATTATATACCCACTATAACTTTCCGACACTATTCCTTGACCGTCAATGTGCTACCGACAGCACCTGCGTAGAACACCACCAGCCTGGCCGGCCCCTTGCTCACGTTGCGGCCGTTATGCAGGGTGTTCACCACTTCGGCCAGCGCCTGGCCGGCCAGCACACGCTTCACCGAGCCATCTTTCAAGGTTATTTCCAGCTCGCCTTCCAGCAGGTAGCCAAACGATGGCACGGGATGCAAATGCCAGCCGGTTTCACCGCCCGGAGCGATTTCAACCAGCAGGCCTGTGACCTCCGCCTGCCCGCCCGGATAGGCCAGCGCGGCGCCGTTCCAGCTGGAGGTCGACTGCATCAGCTTGGTGACTTTGATGGAAGCGGACTGCTCCAGCGCAAACACAGGCTGGGCGGCGATGACGGTAAGCACAGCAATGGCAGAAGCAAGGTTTTTCATAGCTGTTTCCAGTTGGTTAAATGGCACATGATAGACGCGCTCGTCGCGCAACGATTATGTCGAAATCACCAGGCGGTAGTCAAAGTCAGTACGGACGAAGACCTGGCTGTCGTGATTCGTAAGGAATTGTCATAAAAGTCTTTCACTTTGACGTAAAAACAACTACCAATGTATAAATAGTTGCCGGAATAACACCAAAATCTATCAAATAGTCACGTCCTTATGTGATAGTGGCAGCCATATCACAACTTAATAAGTGATAGTCATAAGCCACTGGTGATCAATATCAAACCGATAGGGAGAAATGTTTTGACCAAGCAACTCGCACTCAAGCAAGGCGCACTGGCTGTACTGCTGGCATTCAGCGGTGCAGACTTTGCGCTGGCGCAACAAGCTGCCAGCACCGCGCCAACCACCGTGTACGTCACGGGTTCCAACCTGAAGCGCACCGCCAAGGAAAGCACCAACGTCGTACAAGTTCTGACCGCACAAGACATCAAGAACACCGGCGCCCAGTCGGTGCAGGAACTGATGAAGACCATCCCAGCGATGGGTTCCGACAGCAACTTCGACGTGACCGACGGCGGCTTCTCCCGCGGCGCATCGACTGCTTCCCTGCGCAACCTGACCTCGACCTCGACCCTGGTGCTGCTGAACGGCCGCCGCGTCGTGATCGGCGCTTACGCCGACCCTAACGATGGCAACTCCTCGCTGTACGACCTGAACAGTATTCCTGTGTCGGCACTGGAGCGCGTGGAGATCCTGAAGGAAGGCGCATCGGCAATTTACGGCTCCGACGCAATCGCAGGCGTTATCAACTTCATCACCAAGACCAATTACCAGGGCGTGGAAGTGTCCGCCCGTGCCGGCGCCAACGACGACGGCAAATTCGGCCGCCAAGGCATGAACCTGGTGGTCGGCAAAGGCGACCTGGCTGCCGACGGCTATAACATCTTCGCCACCCTGGACGTGGCGCACCGCGACCGCACCCGCCGCGACGAAGCGCGCGACATCGAATGGGACCTCTACCAGACGCTGAATGGCCGCTACGCTACTCCGTACGGCAGCACGGTGTCGGCATCGCCTGTGTTCTACCGTGAATCCTCGCCAGGCTCGAAAAACTTCGGCGTGAGCCAAGCGACGCGCGACGCGCGCCTGCGCATCACCCTGAACTGCGATCCATCGCAGCAGCTGACCGGCAGCCGCGCCATGGGCCTGTCCGCGGCATCGGTATTCATCGACCGCAAATTCTGTAACTACGACCTGCTGTCAACCCTGGAAGCCCAGTCGGCTGGCAAAGACACCAACCTGATGAGCCGCGGCGAAATCAAGCTCAACGACAACTGGTCCGCTTTCGCTGAAGTCGCTTTCAGCCGCTCCGAGCGTCGCTACACCAGCGGTCCACGCACCTTGGGCCAAACCCAGACCACCAATTTCACCGCCAACGGTGTTACCGATCCATTCCAGGCTATCCTGCCAATCGGTCACCCTGACAACCCATTCCCGACCGCCCGCGCATCGGTAGGCTACCGCTTTGAAAACCTGCCAGGCGGCACCGAGAACCGCAACGACTACCTGCGCGCCCTGGCTGGCGTGCGCGGCAATACCTTCGGCTGGGACATCGAATCGGCCCTGCTGTGGAACGAAGCACGCCGCAAGGACACCACCTTCGGCCAGTTGTACCTGCCGACCCTGCGCAAGCTGAATACGGGCACCACGCTGGCGCAACTGGCTGCCGACCCGACCCTGGGCCGCAACGTCACCAACAACAACACCTCGTCCTTCACCCAGATCGACCTGCGTGCCAACCGCGAATTCGGCCCGGAACTGCCAGGCGGCAAAATGGCTGTTGCGTTGGGTACTGAGTACCGTAAGGAAAAGATGGACCTGAATCCGGATGAACTGGTTGCGACCGGTAACATTCTGGGCCTGGCCAATACCATCCTGCACGGTAAGCGCGATGTGAAGTCGTTCTACACTGAATTCCGCGCACCAGTACTGAAGACTGTGGAACTGAGCGCTGCAGGCCGTATCGACAAATTCGAGAAGCTGGAAACCAGCCGCGTGCCACAGTTCGCCGTGAAGTGGACCCCGGTCGATACGTTCTCGATGCGCGGCACTTACAGCCGTGGCTTCCGCGCACCGGCACTGAACCAGGTAACCCCTGGCGGCGCGCAGTTCTTCCTGCAGAATCTGTACGATCCGAAGCGTTGCGAAACTGACGAGGAAACCCCGAAACCAGGCGCAACCGAACAGGATTGCAACAAATCGGCAGCCGGCACCGGTGGCTACAACCCGGAGCTGAAGCCTGAAAAATCCAAGTCTTACAGCCTCGGACTTGTCCTGGCACCGCTGTCGAACGTCGGCATCACCGTCGACTACTTCCGCATCCGCAAGGAAGGCGAAGTGATCCTGGGCTCCGCATTCGAAGCACTGAAGAACGAAGACAAGAATCCGGACAACGTCCTGCGCGACCAGAACCCTGCCAACTGGGTGACCGATGCCAACGGCAACCCGGTTCCAAATACCGGCCCCCTGCTGATGGTCAAAGAACCTTGGCTGAACCAGGGCGCGACCGAAATCAGCGGCATCGACTTCGACGCGACTGTCACCAACAACCTCGGTTCGTGGGGCAGCCTGCTGACCAAGTTCGCCGGGACTTACACCCACTCGTACAAGATCGCCCAGCATGAAGGCGACATCGAGCACAACACGGTCGGCAAGGACCCTGGCCTGTGGGACTGGAACCTGAGCAACAACACCCGCGTTCCGCGCTTCAAAGGCTACCTCTCGACCACCTGGAAGTTCGGCGATCACATGATCAACGCTTCGGCCCAGTACGTCGGCCCGATCTCGCTGATGCGTCAATACAATGGCGAGACCAAGTACGATCAACCGTTCTGCCACTACGGTACCCGTAAGCCTACGGATGCTGAACAGAATCGCGATACCACCGTGCCACTGTATGAAGCCTACTTCCCGAAATGCCAGATCAACAGCTGGACCACTTTCGGCCTGGGTTACACCTACACCGGTATCAAGAACCTGACTCTGTCCGTCAATATCAAGAACCTGTTCGACGAAAAGGCCCCTTACCTGCCGAACTCTGGCGTGAATACCGCTGGTACTCCGCTGGCTGGCTACTCCGAAGGCCTGCATAGCAACCAGGGTCGTTACTTCAACCTGAACGCGACCTACAAGTTCTAAGGCATGCGGCTGCCGCCCTCACGAGCGGCTCCAAAGCAAAAAAGGCTTTGCGAGTAATCGCAAAGCCTTTTTTATCGCACCTGAAACCTGTTCAGGCTAGCGCTTCCTTTGCCGCTTCTTCCGGTGACAAGCCGTCATAGAACAGGTCCGTGAACCACTCGATCTGCTCTTCGATATGGTCCTGGGCCTGCTCCACCGTGGCGCCGCCTTTGACCAGGAAACCTTCCACCTCGATGCACCACTGGATCAGCTCCAGAGTCTCCGGATCGAGTTCTTCCTTCTTTTTTGCCATGTCATCCTCCCGCGCAAAGCAAAAAGCCCAACCGGCTGGCTGGGCTTTTCAGTAATTCTGGCTCCCCGACCTGGACTCGAACCAGGGACCTGCGGATTAACAGTCCGTCGCTCTACCGACTGAGCTATCAGGGAAAAGAGGCAATATTATAACTGCCGTTCTTGCTTTTGCAAAGCCTATTTTAAGTCACATACCGAGCGACTTCAAAAGTTCGTCCGCATCATCGGCGGAAATCGCCGCGGCCGGCGCGGCCGCGGCCGCTTTGGAGGCCTGTTCGCGTTCCAGCAGCGCGTCCGGGTCTTCCACTTCGGTCTTTTCGAAGTCATGCAATTTAATAAACTCGGTGCGATCGATCGCCAGCTCGAGGTAGAAGATGTTGTTACGCTCGGTGAAGAACGACACGCGGCGCATTTCAGGACGGTCGAGCGGCGTATCCACGCTCAGTGTGACCTGTTTGTTCAGCACCAGCATCTTCGGCTGGTTCTGGGTGATATTGGTGTGCAGCTCGCTGCGCACCTTGCCGGTAAAGTCGCCGACGATCTGATTCATCAGCTCGCCCATGATGTTCGCCACCTCGTCCGAAGTAAAGGAGCTGGCCAGTTCGGACTTCGGCATGCCCATGCTGAGCATATAGCGCTCATAGATTTCCATTGCCGCTTCGGCCGAGAAGTTCAGGACCACCAGGCCGGTAAAGCCGCCGTCGAACAGCACGAAGCAGCCAATATCGGGTTTCAGGCCGACCTTGGTAATGCGCTGCACCATGGCCGAGTAGGTAATCCGGCTTTGCGAAGCCACGTTCAGCACGCGGGTGACCGACGAGCACAGGGTGGTCAGCAGGTCTTCAGTGCCGTACACCACCCGTTCTTCTTTTGTAATCATTCTTCAAATGCTCCGGTTCAAATCTAATGGATACCTTGAAGAATAACTGATTCCACCCCAAAAGCAAAAAGACCTATATCCAGTTTGCCAACATTCAGTCTCATCCTTGCACTATCCAGCTTCCCCGCCCCCGTCGATCCAGCCTCAGGGAACGCCGTTCAGCGCCATAGCGCACGGTGATACTGTCGCCTGGCTTGCCGCGCAGCGCCAGCCGCCGCAGGCGCCCGCCAGACCATTCCACATCGGCCCCGATCCCACCCCGCGCACGAATCCCATGCATGGCTCCGTCCGGCCACGCCTTCGGCAGGGCCGCGAGCACGTGGAGCTCATTGCCCCAGGATTGCAGCACCATTTCGATAATCCCCGCCGCGCCGCCGAAATTACCGTCGATCTGGAACGGCGGGTGGGCGTCGAACATGTTCGGATAGGTGCGTTCGGGCCCCATCAGGCCAAGCAGGATCGCGTGCGCCCGGTCGCCCTCCCCCATGCGCGCCCACAGCGCCAGCCGCCAGGCCGTGGCCCAGCCGGTCGACTTGTCGCCGCGCGTGTTGAGCGTCACTTTGGCTGCCTGCACCAGTTCCGGGGTGTCGCGCACATTGGCCTGGCTGGAAGGATAGATCGCGTACAGATGGGATACGTGCCGGTGCGTTTGCTCTGGCGCCCCGGCATCCCAGTCTTCCAGCCATTCCTGGAATTGCCCCTGCGCGCCAATACGGTCTGCCGGCAAGCGCGCCAGTGTCGCCTCCAGCACACGCCGCAACTCGGCATCGCCGTCTTTCAGCAAAGCCTGAGCCGCCAGCGTATTGCGGAACAGATCGCGCAGGATCTGGCGGTCCATGGCCGGGCCGGCGCAGATCGCCACGCCCTGATGATGCTGGTTTTCCGGAGAAATGGAAGGAGATGTCAGCAGGCCGCGCCCCTGAGGGTCCTCGACCAGGGTGTCGATGAAGAACTCGCACGCCCCTTTCAACAACGGATAGAGCCGGCGCAGCCACGCTTTATCGGGCGAATAATCGTAGTGATCCCACAAGCTGTTGCATAGCCATGCGCCACCGGTCGGCCAGATACCCCACAGCGGCCCATCGATCGGCGCACTACCGCGCCACAGATCGGTGTTGTGGTGCGCGACCCAGCCGCGCGCGCCGTAAGCCTTGCGTGCAGTGACCGCTCCGGTAACTGCCAGCCCCTCGACCATGCGCAGTACCGGCTCAACACACTCGCCCAGGTTCGCCGGCCCGGCAGGCCAATAGTTCATTTGGGTATTGATGTTGATCGTGTACTTCCCGCCCCAAGGCGGATTGGTTCCCTCGTTCCAAAGACCCTGCAGGTTGGCCGGCTGGCTGCCGGGCCGCGAGCAGGACAGCAGCAGGTAGCGTGCGTACTGCACGTACAGCGCTGCAAGCGTAGGCTCGGGCTGCGATTCCGCAGTGGCAATGCGCTGGTTGGTAGGCCGCACATCATGTCCCTTGCCCAGGCGGATCGAGAAGCGGCGGTACAGGGCGCGGTGTGCCGCCAGGTGATCCGCCAGCAAGCGTGCATAAGGCTGGCCGGCCGCAGCGGCGCAGTCGCGGCGCACACGCGCCACAGGATCGCCACTGGTGTCCGCGAAATCGATATGGCTGGTGGCGGCAGCGACCAGCAACGTCACGGTACTCGCGCCGCGCACCTGCAAGCGGTCGCCAGCGACCCCTATCCTGCCATCGCCAAGCGCCTGCACCTTCACCGCATAGCGCAGCGCCGCGGGGACGCCGGAAGACTCGTGGTTGCGCCCTTCCACCAGCAGCGCCCCATCACCATCCGGGCCGATTGCCAGTGTAGCCGGGCGCGCCGCCCCGTCCAGTGATTCGCTCAATTGCGCCGGCGCTTGGGTAGTTCCATATTCGACCTGGCGCGGATGACGGTATCCGAGATCGAAATCGAGTACGCCGTTCACGGCAGTCAGCCGCACCACGATGACCTGTGCTGGAACGCTGGCAAATACTTCCCGCGTATAGCGTGCCTTGCCGGCTGCGAAGCTGGTGCGGGCCACTGCGGAATCGAGGCTGAGGGAGCGACGGTAGTCCGACGCTGTTGCGGGCACTCCGATAAAGTCGATCAACAGATCTCCAGCAGAACTGTAAGGCATCTGCTGGTGTGAAATCATGGTGCTGCCGCACAGGTCATGGGCTTCCTTGAACCTGCCCTGCTCGATCAAGGCGCGTACTTGCGGCAGCGCCGCCAGCGCTCCTGGCAAGTTCGGGTCATAGGGTCCTCCCGCAAACAGGGTGTCCTCGTTGAGCTGCAAACGTTCCTGCCCAACGCGCCCGTATACCATGGCGCCAAGCCTGCCGTTACCGACCGGCAGCGCCTCCACCCACGGCCCGGCTGGACGGTCATACCAAAGCTCCAGGTCTTCACGCTTGCCGCGCGCCGTGGTGCTGACTGCGGCACCAGCAAGTCCCGGAAATGCCGCCGCCAGCCCAAGTGACACCATCAGGTGCCGCCGCCTCACATTCACGCCCATCCTGCCTCCATTCTTGTTCGGATCGGCAAATTATCCTGGTGCCGGGCGGCGGCAAAGCTATAACTTATTTAACGCGAGCTATGCCTATTGCGCCAGGTTGGTTCGCGCACCCGCGGTGGCTATCGCCTTGGCCTTTACGTCAATCCCGGCAATCGGCGTGTAGGAATAGCCGGTCGGGCCATACGACTGCGTGCTGCCCCAGTTGGTGGCATTGACAGCGCCGCTTGGCGTGTCCCAGGTAATGCCGCTGCCCACATAGTTATTGCGCAGCTCCCAGTAACCGATACGGCTGCTATCGCGCGAAGTGACCGGGTTCCTCACGTTTTCGAAGTAGTTAGCTTCGATCAGCGAAACGCCATCCATGCGCACGTTGATGCCTGAGGTTTGCACGTCATTGAAGTAATTGTTGAAGGTGTGGGTCATGCCGAAACGCTGCAGGGGCAGCCGCGATTTGACGTGCTCGAAACGATTGTTATGGTAAGTCGTGCGGGCGTTCGCATTGGCGGTATCGCTGTCGCTGTAACCGTTCAGCGCGACCTTCTGGTAGTTGTACACGTGGTTGTACGACACCGTGATGTGATGCGCGCCCTTCTTCATGTCGATGCCGCCATCGAACGAGGCATCGCCCGCGCCAGGGCAGGAAGTCAGCGAAGCGAAGATGGTGTTGTGGTCGATCCAGATATTGCTGGGCTGGCCCGACGACATGCCTTCAATCGAAATCGAATCGGCCGCCTCGCCGCCTTGCAGCAGGCCGATCATCATGTTTTGCACGATGATGTTATGCGCATT
>JBCNOX010000139.1:0-10538 GCA_039593645.1 Pseudoduganella sp. | reverse complement strand
CCAGCGTGGGCCGGCGCAGCAGGGCCCGGAGCCGCGCCAGCAGCTCGCGCGGCTCGAATGGCTTGGGCAGATAATCGTCGGCTCCCAGCTCCAGCCCGATCACACGGTCCAGTGGGTCCCCCTTGGCCGTCAGCATCAGTACCGGAAGGCTGCGCAACGGCTGCGGCATACCGCGCAGGCGGCGGCAAACCTCGAGACCGTCGACGTCGGGCAGCATCAGGTCCAGGATCAGGGCCGAGAAGCTGCCCGGCGCGGCCTGCGCCAGCCGGTCCAGTCCTGCCTGCGCGGTTTCGGCTTGCTCCACGCGCAGGCCGTTCTGGGCCAGGTAGGTTTCAACCATGGCCGCCAGGCGCTGGTCGTCGTCGATGATGAGGACAAGGGGTTGGGACATGGTTGAAACTATAACTTAATGACTCCCCATGTGGCTGGTCGCCATCAGGTGCAGAGCGCCGTTGAACTTTGTGCGCTGTTCCGGCGTGAGGACTTCGGCGGCATCCATTGCAGCTGCCAGCACGCGGCGCGACATCAGGTCCATTTTCTTCACATGGCCTGCGCGCAGGGTTTCCAGCGCGGCGCGATCAATCGCTGGCTGGGCAAGCTGGCGCGACATCGCTTGATGTCCCTCCTGCAGCTGCTGGTGGATCGGCTGCACGTCATTGAAACAGGCCTTGGCGATTTCCTTCAGGCGTGATTTCTGGGCTTCAGTCGCGTCGGGCAGGATGTGCGCCACCATCGTTTCGATGTGTTTATCCGCCTGCGCGGCATCCATCGTCCACGGGCTGTGCCCATGCCCATGGCTATGGCCTCCTCCATGATTGCCGCCCGCATAAGCGGCGGTACCACCCAGGGCGGCGACAACTGCTGCGATTGCGATCCAGGACTTACGGTTCATGACATCTCCTCTTAAAGGTTAGTGGGTAGGTCCACTTTAGGGAGGCAGCATGTCGCTTCGATGCGTCCTGCGTAAAGTTTTGTAAATCTGCGACAAATGTAAGGGTTTGTAATGACCGTCAACATACTGCTGAGTGACCACGTTTTCAGCTCAGTGACACAGGAAACAGTGCGCTACACAAGATCAACTAATAGTGAGGATTTAAAAATGAAAAAAGTCATCGCAACCATGATCGCCGGCCTGTTCGCAAGCGCCGCATTCGCACAACAAACTCCTGCCCCAGCTACCCCAGTGGTCCCGGAAGTAAAGGCTGAAGTGAAGGCTGAAGTCAAAGCCGAAGTCAAACAGGAAGTGAAGCAGGAAGTTCAGAAACCTGCCGCTGAAAAAAAAGTAATCAAATAATTAGCTAAACGATTTATACGAATTTCTTCCAAAGGACACGCACCATGAAAAAGACCATCGCTACCCTGATCGCCGGCCTGTTTGCTACCGCTGCTTTCGCTACCACCCCAGCCACCCCAACCACTCCAGCTCCGGCAGCAACTCCTGCGGCAGCCGTTGCAGCAAGCAGTGCCAAGGCTGAAGGCAAGGTAGAAGCGAAGGTTGAGGCCAAGACCGACGCGAAAGTCGAGAAGAAAACCGAACACAAAGGCACGCACAAGAAGGCTGAAAAGCCAGTTGAAACCAAATCCGAAGTGAAGGCGAGCACCACGACTGCTGCCGCACCTGCACCAGCAGCAGCTCCAGCAGCCAAGTAATCCTCGCCAACAAGATTAAAGACTACTCATTCAAAGGACACGCACCATGAAAAAGATTATCGCTACCCTGATCGCCGGTCTGTTTGCTTCCGCTGCTTTCGCTACCACTCCAGTTGCTCCGGCCACTCCAGCACCAGCTGCGGCACCTGCGGCTGAAGCCAAGGTAGAGGCAAAAGCCGAAGCGAAGACGGAAGCCAAAGTCGAAAAGAAATCCGTGCACAAAGCAGCACACAAGAAGGCAGAAAAGCCTGTTGAAACCAAGTCTGAAGTGAAGGCGAGCCCGGCTGCTACCACGGCCGCGGCGCCTGCACCGGCTGCCGCTCCAGCCCCGGCCGCAGCCCCAGCAGCCAAGTAATCGTCGCCAAATATACAGCCCCCAATTCGACTTAAAAGGACATACACCATGAAAAAGACCATCGCTACCCTGATCGCCGGCCTGTTCGCTACCGCTGCATTCGCCACCACCCCAGCCGCTCCAGCCACCCCGGTGCCAGCAGTTGCTCCAGCGGCCGCCGTTGCAGCCACCAGCGCCAAAGCTGAAGCCAAGACCGACGCCAAGGTGGAAGCAAAGGTGGAAGCCAAGACCGACGCAAAAGTCGAAAAGAAGACCGCTCACAAGGGCACTCACAAGAAGGCCGAAAAGCCAGCTGAGACCAAGTCCGAAGTGAAGGCAGCCCCGGCACCAGCCACCGCATCTGCAACGACGCCGGCACCTGCAACGACGCCAGCACCGGCAGCCGCTCCTGCTCCGGCTGCAGCTCCAGCAGCCAAGTAATCCCGCTCCTCCCCCGAAAGGCCTCTTCGAACACGAAGAGGCCTTCGTCAATTGCCCGTCATATTCCGACAATACATTGATGTACCGTCCAACATCAATGAAGGTCAAATATGACGAATCCTGGCTATACCCGCAGACGCTTCCTCACCCATACAGGCGCATTCACAGTAGGCACGGCAGCATTCGGCCTGACTGGCTGCGGCTCCGGCAGCAGCACCTGCGCCCCAACCATCATTGCCGCTGAATCGGAACGCCCCAAGCTCCCCTACGGGTTCCAGATCGGCGATATCGCCGATGGCCGCGCGGTGGTGTGGTCACGCTCGGACCGCCCTGCCCGCATGAGGGTGGAGTTCGACACCACGGACAGCTTCCGCAATCCGCGCCAGGTCATCGGCCCGACGGCAACGGAAGCAAGCGACTTCACCAGCCGAATCGAATTGACCGGCCTGCCCTCCGGCCAACAGATATTCCTGCGCGTCTCCTACGACAGTGCGACCGACCTGAAAATCGGCAGCGAGCTCGTAACAGGTAGCTTCCGCACAATGCCATCGCCAGACGGCAAGCGCCCAATACGTTTCGTCTGGAGCGGCGATACTGCGGGCCAGGGCTGGGGCATCAACCCCGAGTTTGGCGGCATGAAAATCTACGAGGCGATGCGCAAGCGCCAGCCGGACTTCTTTGTCCACAGCGGCGACAACATTTACGCGGACGGTCCGATCAGTGCCGAGGTGAAGGCCGAAAACGGCCGCATCTGGAAAAACCTCGTCATCCCGGAAGTGTCGAAAGTCGCAGAAACGCTCAACGAGTTCCGCGGCCGTTATCGTTACAACATGATGGACGAGAATATCCGCCGCTTCAACGCCGAAGTGCCACAGATCTGGCAGTGGGACGACCACGAAGTCACCAACAACTGGTCGGCGTCCAAGGACCTGAGCGGCGATACCCGCTACACTGAAAAGAACATCCAGACCCTGATCGCTCGCGGCAAGCAAGCCTTCCTGGAATACGCCCCGATGCGTTGGGGCGACCAGCCTGAATCGCAGCGTGTCTATCGCCGGATTCCCTACGGCCCGTTGCTCGACGTGTTCGTCCTCGACATGCGTTCGTATCGCGGCCCAAACAGCAGCAACCTGCAAGCGGTCGAAAGCGATGCGAGCGCCTTCCTCGGCGCGGCACAAGTCAAATGGCTCAAAGACTCCCTTTCACAATCAACCGCGACGTGGAAAGTAATTGCCGCAGACATGCCGATCGGACTGTGGGTGCCCGACGGCAAAGACGCCAGCGGCGCCCCGCGCTGGGAAGCCATCGCCAACGGAAACGATGGCGTGCCTTTGGGGCGCGAACTTGAAATAGCGGGTCTGCTGCGCGACATCAAGGCAATCAAAAATGTGGTGTGGATAACTGCAGACGTTCACTACTGCGCCGCCCATTACTACGATCCGGCATTGGCTCAGTTCACCGACTTCTCGCCATTCTGGGAATTCGTGGCCGGCCCGCTGAACGCTGGTACATTTGGTCCCAACGCGCTGGACGCCACCTTCGGCCCGCAGGTCAAGTTCCAGAAAGCCCCGCCCGCCGGGCAAGCGAATCTGTCGCCTTTCGCCGGTTTCCAGTTCTTCGGCGAAGTGAACATCGACCCACAGACGAAGGCGTTCACCATCGACCTCAGGGACCTCGATGGCGTCTCGATTTATTCCAACACCTTGTCCCCGGCTGCCTAAGCAGCCAGCTAACCGCGCAGTGCACGCTGTGCTGCGCGGTACCCCCACCAGGAGGCTTCCTCAAACACCGAGAAACCGCTCAAGTCCGAGTGCGCAAACAGTACCGGCCCGTCCATTTCTCGCAGTGCCTTGAGGCCGGCATCGCTGCGGAATCCTGGCACTGGCACCGCCATCGCATGGCCGCGCAAAGTGATATCCACACGCTCCACGCAGCGCTCGAATTGCGCGCCATACGCCGCCTTCAGGTCGATACTCGCCAGCGCCAGCAACTCTTCGCCGCTCGCCGCCGTCATCCACTTGCGCGCTTCGCGCGGATCGCGGTCGGCCAGCGCCACATAGCTGGTGAAGACTGTTTTTTCCGGAGGCGCCACGCGAATGTCCTGGTGCGTCGACACCACATAACCCAGGCCTTTCGTCCCGTGCACCACGTTGTCCCAGGACAGCGGCACCTCCGGCAGCTCCCGTGGGAAACGCTTCATCAGAAAGTTCGCCACCATCCATGGCGCGTGAATTTGCCTGTGGACATCCGGCATGTTTTCCACAACCCTTGCCGCGACATGCAGCGGCATGGCGGAAATGACGCGACGCGCGCGAACCGTGAACGTGCGTGGAACCCCGCCTTCCAACGTAAAACAAAGCACTTCCACACCGCGTCCTCGGCCCGTGCCGCCGCTGGCGTTATCCGTCGTCACTCGGACTGCACTGCCCGCAATCCGCTTTGGCCGCGCAAGCCGCTCCATGCCGCTCACCAGCGCCTGCAACCCTTCCGGCCAGGTCAGCCAGGCACCCTGCTCCGCATTCTCCGCCTCGCCGCCGCGCCCGCAGAAATAGTGCAGCCCCGCCCATGCCGACACCGCATCAACTCCCGCGCCATAATCGTCACGGCAGCAGTAATCCATGTACCAAAGCAGTGAGGGCGCGCGATAGCCATGCTGTGCCAGCCACGCGCCGAAGCTCATGCTGTCGAGCTGCACCGCCTCCGCATCCATCGACGAATGCTCGCTGGGGAAAGTAAACCTGCGCCGCCCATCCGCCCCCACCGCGCTGCGCAGCACCGCCACCTGCGCAAAGAAGCGCTTATGCTCGGCCAGTTCGGCGTCCGGCACTCCCTCATGCGGCAGCACACCTTCCTGCCAGACGCCGTTGAACAGCAGCCGGTCTTCCGGCGCATGCAGCACAAACCGTTCATCGTAATAAGGCTTGCGCGAATCGGCGCCGCGCTGGATCACGCCCAGATCCGCCAGCAACTCACGCACATGGGCGCATTCCTCCGTCGGCAGTGGCAGATAATGCGCTCCCGTTGGGAAGCCAAGCGCGCCGAATCGCCCACCGGCTGCATTGCCGTAAGGCTCCGGGCCGTCGAGCATAAGGAAGTCGTCATGCCCATGCTTGCGCAACTGCCAGGCCGCAGTCAGCGCAGCGACGCCGGAACCGAGGATCAGCACATCGGTCGACAGCGACTGCGAAGGAGCGGGCAAAGGCTTGCCGTCGCGCAGGAAATGACCCTCTTCGCGCCCCGGCGCATTCACAGTCGGCGTAATCTCCTGCCAGCGCAGGTAGCCCGCCACGCTGGCCGCGGCAGTAGCACCGCTGGCAGCAGCCCAGGCCAGGAAAGAACGACGCAACATCAGCGAATCACCCTGCGCCAATCCTGCTCGAATTCATGCACCAGCGATTGCGTGTTGAGGCGGTTCGGGGCCATCGGCAGGGGTTTCATATCCGGCGGGAAGGTGAACATGGCCCGCGTGGTTTCCGCATTCAGGAAGCGCATCGGCAGGCTGTACGACTCTGGCGGCCGGTAATCAAGCTGCGGCGAAGCCATGATGAATCCCCATTCGCCAAACGAAGGCACGTACAGGTGGTACGGCCAGGTACGCATGCCAACGTCGCGCAGCGTGGCGTCTACAGTCCAATAGGCATGCGGCGCAAAGAAAGGCGACGTCGCCTGCACCACCACCAGGCCATTGGCCGCAATATGCTTTTTCAGAACGCCGTAGAACGGCACCGAATACAGCTTGCCCAGCGCAAAGCTGGACGGATCGGGGAAATCGACAATCGCCGCGTCGAACATGTCCTGGTTCTGCTGCAGCCAGATCGCGGCATCGGCATTCACCACCCTCACGCGCTTGTCGCGGAAGGAAGCCTTGTTCAGTGCCACCAGCTCGTCGCGTGTGGTAAAGGCCGCAGTCATCGCCGGGTCCAGATCCACCAGCGTCACGTGTTCTACCTGTGGATAACGCAGGACTTCGCGCAGCGCCAGCCCATCGCCGCCGCCCAGGATCAGCACCCGCTTGGCCCAGGGCAGCGCGCCCATCACAGGGTGCACCAGCGCTTCGTGATAACGGTACTCATCGCGCGACGAGAATTGGAGGTTGCCGTTGATGTACAGGCGCAGGTCGTCCTTCCACTTGGTGATCACCAGGCGCTGGTACGGCGTGCTGGTCGAGTACACGATTTCATCGCCAAACAATCCATGTTCGCCCCAACCGGTCAGCCGGTCCGCGCCGCTGAAGCCGATCACCAGCGCCAGCATCACGGCGCTGGCGCGCAGCAAACGGCCCGCCACGTTCGCCAGCTCTGTGCGAAAAACGTAAATTGTCCACAGGGCCACCGCGATATTCAGCATCCCGAACAGAAAGCCGGTGCGCACCAGCCCAAGCTGCGGCGCCAGCACCAGCGGGAACAGCAGCGATACTGCCAGCGCGCCAAGATAGTCGAAGGTCAGCACACGGCTGACCAGTTCACTGAACTCCGTCTGGCGCGAGTTCAGGGCGCGCATCACCAACGGAATTTCCATCCCCACCATGGCTCCGACCAGGAACACCATCGTATACAGCAAAGTACGGAACGGCGCGGATGCCCACGCAAAAGTCATGAACAGCAAGGCAGCCGACAGGCCGCCAATCAAACCCACCGCCAGTTCGATGTCGACGAAACGCGCCAGCACGTCCTCATCCTTTACGTACTTGGAAAAATGCGCTCCCACGCCCATCGCAAACAGGTAGCAGCCGATAATGGTGGAGAACTGCAGCACCGAATCACCCAGCAGGTAGCTGGAGAGTGCACCGGCGATTAATTCATAGGCAAGCCCGCAGGAAGCGACGACGAAAGCTGAAACGATGAGAATCTTTTTGGTCATTTGAATGCTTTTGTTTTAATATGTTTCCTTTGGTACAAGCTTGTCACTTTAACCGGGGATCGACGTGAACGCCATCCTAAATTATTTGGTCCACCTGGCACTGGCCGCAGTATTGTTGGTAGTCTTCTTCAAAGCCTATACATGGTTGACGCCATATGACGAAGTAAAACTGATCCGGCAAGGCAACCACGCCGCAGCCCTGTCGCTGGGCGGCGCCATGCTGGGCTTTTCGATGACCATCGCATCGAGCATCCTGCACACCAACAATTGGCAGCAGTTCCTGGCCTGGGCCTTTGGTGCGATGATCGTGCAGGCATTAGGCTACGCAGTCACCACGCACTGCCTGAAAATGGCGCAAGACCAGATTGAAGCCGACAACAGCGCCTTCGGCGGCCTGCTCGGCACTATTTCGCTTTCCATCGGTGGCATTAACGCCGCCTGCATTTCCTAAGAGGTCACATCATGGGTATCGGCAGCTTTATCAAGAAGCAGTTTATCGACGTACTGCAGTGGAATGAAGAAACGGAAGGCGTCCTGTCCTGGCGCTACCCGATGCAGGACTTTGAAATCCAGAACGGCGCTGTGCTGATCGTGCGCGAATCGCAGATCGCAGTATTCGTCAACGAAGGCCAGATCGCCGACGTCTTCGGCCCGGGTACCCACAAGCTCACCACGCAAACCCTGCCGCTGCTGACCAACCTGAAGAACTGGGACAAACTGTTCGACTCCCCGTTCAAGTCGGACGTCTATTTCTTCAGCACCCGCGTGCAGACCGGCCGCAAGTGGGGCACCCCACAGCCGATCACGATCCGCGACAAGGATTTCGACATGATCCGCGTGCGTGCTTTCGGCATGTATTCCTATCGCGTGACCGATCCCCGCAAGTTCTTCACCGAATTGAGCGGCACCCGCAACGTCTACACCCGCGAGGACGTGGAAGACCAGCTGCGCGGCATCCTGCTGGCCTCCATGGCCAATTCGCTGGGCGCTTCGCAGATCGCCTTCCTCGACATGGCAGCCAACCAGGCCCTGATGGCGCAGGAAGTCAAAGGCGGTCTGGCCGACGCGTTCGCGCGCTACGGCATTGGCCTGGATGAATTCAACGTGGCCAGCGTCAGCCTGCCGGAAGAACTGCAGGCCGCGCTGGACGAGCGTATCTCCGCCGGCATGAAGGGCGGCATGAGCGCCGACAAGATGGCCGGATACACCAAGTACCAGGTGGCGCAATCGATCCCGCTGGCTGCCGGCAACGAAGGCGGCCTGGCGGGCATGGGTGCCGGCCTCGGCGCCGGGCTGACTGTCGGGCAGGTGATGGGCCAGGCCATGGGCCAGGCACTGAATCCCGGCGCAGCACCGGCAGCGGCTCCAGCGGCGGCAGCTCCTGCCGCCCCTGCCGCGCCAGCGCAGGAATCGATCGAAGACCGTCTCGGCAAGCTGAAAGGCCTGCTGGACAAAGGCCTGATCTCGCCCGCCGATTACGACGCCACCAAGGCTGAACTGCTCAAGAAACTGATCGGATAAGCCAGGCCGCATGCAAACAGTTTCCTGCCCTAGCTGCGGCGCAGAGGTTAACTTCCGCTCGCACGCCTCCGTCATGGCGGTGTGCGAGTACTGCAATACGCGCGTCCTGAAGGAAGCCGGCGCGGTCAAAGACCTGGGCAAGATTTCCTCCGTGCTGGAGGACTACTCCCCGATCCAGGTTGGTACCAGCGGCGTGCTGGGCGGCCGCAACTTCAATGTGGTCGGCCGCATCCAGCTGCGTTACGACGCGGGCATGTGGAACGAGTGGTTCATTGTCTTTGACGACGCCACCAGCGGCTGGCTGGGCGATGCATCCGGCCAGTACACGGTGACCACGCTGCGCAAGCCGGATGCGCAGCTGCCGGCCTTCGAGGACATCCTCCCCGGCAAGCCCTACCAGCTGGTCGGCGCGCGTTATATGTCGGCCGACGTCCGCACCGCGCGATGCATCGGCGGCCAGGGCGAGCTGCCGTTCAAGGTAGGCGATGGCTGGGAAGCCAAGGTCGCCGACTTCCGGCGCGACAACCATTTCATCACGCTCGACTATTCCGACGGCGGCCCGCCGTTGATGTACACCGGCGTCTCGATCACGCTGGAAGGCATGCAAGCCCAGCTGCTGCGCGATGTGGATGAAATCAAGCGCACCACCGGCCGTTACCGCGGCAAGCTCGATGCGCTGGACTGCCCGAACTGCGGCAGCCAGATCAAATACCTGCCCGGCCTGACGGCAAGCCTGGTCTGCCAGTCTTGCCAGACCGAGATCGACGCAGCCAGCCCGAAGGCGGAGGTCATCGCCATCGGCCAGCGGCATGAAAAGGAATATTTCACGCTGCCGCTGGGCGCCACCGGCAAGCTGGGTAACCAGGACTTCACTGTCATCGGGGTCATGCGCCGTGCCGACGATGAGGGCAGCGGCTGGACCGAATACCTGTTGTACGGCAGCCGGAACGGCTTTACCTGGCTGGTCGAAACCGAAGACGGCTGGTCGCGTGCCAACGTCATGGACAAGTGGCCGGAAGCGACGGTGCTGGACTCCCAGTCGGTGCTTTTCGAGAAGGCCGATTACGCCAAGCTGTACGACTACAACTCCGTTGTGACTTACGCGGCCGGCGCCTTCAACTGGCGGGTACAGGTGGGTGACCATACCCACGTCTACGAATACAAGCGCCAGCAGGTAACGCTGGCGGCCGAACTCACCACCACCGAACTTGGCTGGTCGCGCTCCACCCCGGTCGCCTGGGACCAGCTCAAGGCCTGGTTCGGCGACGCGATCAAGGGCAAGGAAAAGTCCCCCGCCGTCGACACCCAGGATTTCAGCAAGGGCCGCTATGCGCGCTCGGCCAAGAACTGGATCATCGGCATGCTCGCGCTGAATGCGATTCCGCTGCTGTTCAACTTCGGCGGCAGCATTGGCGTCACGATCATGGCTGCCCTTGCACTCTATCTGCCAGCCCTGGTGCTGGACGCACTCGACGATCAAAACAAAAAATGAATAAATTCTTCGGCTACGCCCTGGTGGTAAGCATGTTCAGTGTCGGCACCAGCTGGATCAGGTTTATCAGCGAGCCCTCTTCCAGCAGCAGCGGTGGCCACGGCAGCAGCTGGTCCTCCAGCTCCGGCAGCTGGGGCAGCGGCGGTGGCGGCGGAGGCCACAAGTGAGTATTCACCAACCGAGCGGTACGCACCTGCTGGCTGACATGTCCGGCATTGAGCCGGGCGTGCTGGCGGATTG